>NZ_JBEXSH010000790.1:0-4318 GCF_040613555.1 Streptomyces sp. NPDC006265 | reverse complement strand
TGGGCCGTCTCCTCCTGCTTCTCGACCTGTCCTGTGCGCATACGACGTGCCCGCCCTGGGCGCCGGAGCCACCGCCCTGGGCGTGGTCGCCGGTCTGGGCGTAGTCGCTGATCTGCTGCTGGACGTCCGGCGAGACGTTGGGTGCCTCGTCGGGCATCTCGACGAGGTCGCCGCCGCGGGCGTCGCCCGGCATCTCCATGATCCAGCCGGGCCGGATGAGACTGGCCTCGGAGAGCTTGGACCCGTCCGGCTGCACGCGGTCCTTGTTGAGCTCGAAGATCTCCTTGTAGCGGCGCCCGTCACCGAGGTGCCGTTGGGCTATCTCCCAGAGGGAGTCGTGGTGACGCCCTTCGGGCGGCTGGATCCGGTAGAACTTCGTGTCGCCCCGCTTGGCGGTGCTGCCGCCGGCGTCGGCGTGGGCGGCGGCGTGCGAGGCCTGTTCGGCGAGGGCCGCCGCGGCGCCGGAGGCCTGCTCCTGCTGCTGGGCGAAGATGCCCGGGGAGGCCTGGGCGGCCGCGACGGTCGGCTTCTGGTTGGCGTCGTAGCTGTTCCCGAGCTGCGACAGCCCGGGCGTGAAGCTGGCGGCGGTCGCGCCGACGAGCAGCAGCGCGGCGACGAGCTGCCGCGCCAGCAACTGACTCGGCCCCCCGCCCGGCACCCGGCCCGGCACGCCGACACCCGACAGCGCGGCCTTCATCTCCACGAGCACGCACGCCGTGAACTGCGCCCACGCCAGCCACACGATGACGGTGAGGATGTTCAGGAACGTGTGAACGGTGATCTCTTGCTGCAGCCAGTCGAAACTGGGCACCCCGTCCGGCAGCGGCCACCCGATCTGCGTGGCCAGCGCGCCCGGTACGCCGACGAGCAGCACGGCCAGGGCGAGGAAGGCGAAGAACGCCTTCACGAAGTCCCCGAACGACCGCCGCCGGATCCGCACCGGCTGCGGCGTCCGGTTCCTGGGGGCGGCCGTGGTCCCCGCCGTCGTTCCCGTCGTACTTCCCGACGTACTTCCCGTCGAGCTTGACGAGCTTGAGGTGCGGCGTCGCGGCATGGCGGGTGTCCTGGGGTCGAGTGTCGAGTGTGGAGTGAGCCGAGTGAGGTGAGGCCGAGCTGTGAGGGAGGGGTGTGCTGAGCCTACAGAGATCTTATGGACTCTCATCGGGGTCGTCGAAGGGCGGATCGAAGGATCCCCGCGGTCGTCCCATTTGCCCCCGAAGTCACGGGTGTTCGCCGCTGGGCCGGGCACCCGGAGACGCGGCCTTCGCAATTGCCACGCAGGCCGCTCACGATCCCCACGCAATCCACCATTGGCCCTCAAAGCACCACGCTCCGCCCCTGATAGCTTCGTTTCCTGTCGCGTACACCGAAACAACGGGGGAGATCACCTGTGGCCCGCCGCGCATTGACCACCACTGCCGCAGCGTTCGCCACGACGGCGGCGCTGCTTCTGACCGCCTGTGGCGGGGGCGACGACTCGTCATCGGACGACATCAAGGGTGCGGGCAACAGCTCCGGCAGCCCGTCGGCATCGGCTTCGCCCTCCGCGGGGTCCGACGCCAAGCGCCCGGTGATCAAGCTCCCGAGCAGCTTCCAGCTGACCTTCGAGAACTGGACGAGCAGCGATCCGGTGGAGCAGGCGGTGCTCGATGACGCGAAGGAAGAGGTCCGGGCCGGCTACGCGGCGATCATCGCCAACGACCCGGACAGTGAAGCCGTCAGCTTCTACGACACCAAGGGTGTCCGCGGGATGACCAAGCAGTGGATCAAGTCCTACACGGACAAGGACCTCACCGTCATCGGCAAGCTGCCGGCCTTCGACGCCAAGGTCGGCATGGCCAAGAACGGCCGGGGAGCAGCGCTCAGTTACTGCACGGACGAGAGCGACGCCAAGACCAGAAACCGCAAGACCGACAAGGTCGAGGGGAACCCGGCAGGCACGAACCCCTACGTCCGCTACTCGGTCTCCCTGACGAAGAACGAGCAGGGCGTATGGCAGAACTCGTCGGTTCGCGGTGAGCGAGGGAAGTGCTCCCGGTGAGGGCGACGTACCGAGCGATACCCCTGGTCGCCACGTCACTGGTCGTGGGACTGCTGAGCTCCTCGCCGGCAGGCGCCTTCGGGGGCATGGGAAACGGTGTCCGAGGCGGCTCCGACGCCAGCGGGGAACTGTCCGCTTCCGCCTCGCAGTCCCGCATCAAGGTCACCCAGAAGAGCGGCCCCACCGGCGGCAAGCAGGGCACCGTCGCTTCGGCGGACGTCAACTGGAAGCCGCCTCCGTGCTGGTACGAGCCCGTCTTCACCCCCGAGCAGCTGAAGAACTTCTCGGAGAACGACGGCAGCGGCGACGCCGGTCTGCGCGACGGCTGGTACGGCTCGGAGCTCTGGACGGACCACTTCAGGGACGAGAAGGACGCCACCACCATCTTCACGAAGCCGGCGACCGTGAAGGGCTACAAGAACTACAACCTGGGCAAGAAGGGCTACTTCTGGCGCGGGGTGGCACCGGACGTGACCGGAATCGATGACACGTCACTGTGCAGCAGGCTGATGTTCTGGCAGGACGCCGGCGAGATCCCCGACGTGCCGAACGCCCCCACCCCCGAGACCCTCGCCGGCTACGACTACGACAAGATCAAGGTCCCCGAGACCGAGGTCGAGTTGAAGCCGGCCACCAAGTCGACGGTGAACCTGCCGACGTGGGTCTGGCTGGACAAGGGCACCTTCAAGGACGTCAAGGTCCGTGCGGAGCTCCCGGGTACGGGCCTGTGGGCGGAGACCACGGCCAAGCCGGTCGCCCTGCACCTGGACCCGGGCACCGAGGACGCCGAGGTCTTCCCCGCCTCCGGCGACTGCGAGATCAACGACGACGGCTCCATCGGCACCCCGTACACCAAGGGCGCTGCCGACAAGACCCCGCCGTGCGGCATCCGCTACCTCCGCGCCACCAAAGGCACCCCCTACCAGCTCTCCGCCAGCGTCACCTGGCAGATCACCTGGGAAGGATCGGACGGCTCCGGCGGCAAACTGCCCGACGGCACCTTCGAGACCACACAGGACATGAAGGTCCAGGAGATCCAGTCGATCAACCGTTGACCCGGCACCTGCCGGACGGCGGGAATACGACGGCGTGCGCAATCGCCATGCCACACCTGACGACGATCGGACAACGGAGAGACGCGCCTGTGACTCGCCGCGCTCTGAGGACGACAACCGCCGCGCTCACCGTGGCGGCGGCCCTGCTGATCACTGCCTGCGGCGGGGGTGATGACGGCTCGTCGGACGGCATCGAGGGAGCGGGCAAGGTCGCCGGCAGTCCTGCCGCCTCGGCCTCCGGCCCAGCCCCGAAGGGAGCCGAGCGGCCTGACGTGAGTGTCCCGAAGGACCTGGTTCTGGACTTCGACTTCGAGAAGCCGTCGGACCAGAACAGCGCGGCAGCCCTGGAGGACGCCGCCAACTGCATCAGCGCACTGAACCACGGCATCACGAAACAGGACCCGGCCGATCCCGCCTTCCAGTTCTACTCGTCGGGCCAGGCCGCCCGCTACGCACACGCGCAGATCGAGGAGTATGTGGACGGCGGTTGGACGTTGACGGGTAAGGACCGGTACTACGACGCCAAAGTCAGCCCTCGCGACGAGACCGAGAAGACCAAGACGGTCAGCGTGGCCTTCTGTGAGGACCAGTCCAAGGTCTTCGGCAGGGGATGTCGCGAGCAAGAAGGTCCACCGTACGAGGGAAAGCCCGGCCAGCTACCAGAAGTTCACACTTCTCATGACGACCGTGAAGCACAACCCGGTGTGGCGCGCTCAGCAGGTCACCATCGAGGGGACGTCAACGGCATGCAACCGGTCTGCGGCGATATGACACCGCCTCCACAACCGCCTACATCAGAACCAAGGGGAGATCGACTGTGGCCCGCCGCGCACTGACCACCGCTACCCCGCCTGAATCACACCAAGAAGCTCTTCGAGTCGTACAAGGACGACATCGGCGACGGCAGTGTTAATGACGCGCTCGGCGATTTCGAGTCCAACTGGGAAGACGGGCGCGAGGACATCACGCAGCAGCTCGATGCGCTGGCGAGTATGTCCGATGCCGTCGTGCGCGAGTTCAAGAAGCTGGATCACGAACTCGCCAAGAAGGTGAACGACGCCATGAAGACCGAGGACAAGCGGGGCGGGAAGGGCGGTGCGGGGGATGGCGGGAGGAAGTAGACCGCCGCGCGAGAGACGCGAAAGGGCCCCGGATCCGGGGCCCTTTCCTGCGCGTTCGTCAGGAAGCGACGGCCGCGTTGAGGTGCAGGTCCGCCGCGATG
>NZ_JBEXSH010000789.1:0-4326 GCF_040613555.1 Streptomyces sp. NPDC006265 | reverse complement strand
CTGTTCGAGTGAGCGTGAGCGGGGGGGGGGGGGGACCTACCCCCTACGGGGGGGAACGCCCCGCCCTGCCGTGTATGGGGCATCTGGATGTCACCACCAGAGCTCCAGGGAGGTAGGGTCGTAGGCGGTCGGGGACATCCCAAACAGAGCTCGCCGGCACTTCATGGCCGGCGTACCAACGAGGAGATCGGTTCGTGACGATCCGCGTAGGCATCAACGGCTTCGGCCGCATCGGGCGTAACTACTTCCGCGCGCTCCTGGAGCAGGGTGCAGACATCGAGATCGTGGCTGTCAACGACCTGGGTGACACCGCGACCACCGCTCACCTGCTGAAGTACGACACGATCCTGGGCCGCCTCAAGCAGGAGGTCACCCACACCGCCGACACGATCACCGTCGACGGCAAGACGATCAAGGTCCTGGCCGAGCGCAACCCCGCCGACATCCCGTGGGGTGAGCTGGGCGTCGACATCGTCATCGAGTCGACCGGCATCTTCACCAAGAAGGCCGACGCCGAGAAGCACATCGCCGGTGGCGCGAAGAAGGTCCTCATCTCGGCTCCGGCCAAGGACGAGGACGTCACCATCGTGATGGGCGTCAACCAGGACAAGTACGACCCGGCGAACCACCACGTCATCTCCAACGCCTCCTGCACCACCAACTGTGTGGCGCCGATGGCGAAGGTCCTCGACGAGAACTTCGGCATCGTCAAGGGTCTGATGACGACGGTGCACGCGTACACCAACGACCAGCGCATCCTGGATTTCCCGCACAAGGATCTGCGTCGCGCGCGTGCCGCCGCCGAGAACATCATCCCGACCACCACGGGCGCCGCCAAGGCCACCGCGCTGGTCCTGCCGCAGCTCAAGGGCAAGCTGGACGGCATGGCCATGCGCGTCCCGGTCCCGACCGGCTCGGTCACCGACCTGGTCCTCGAGCTGTCCCGCGAGGTCACCAAGGAAGAGGTCAACGCCGCTTTCCAGAAGGCCGCGGAGGGCGAGCTCAAGGGCATCCTCGAGTACACCGAGGACCCGATCGTCTCCTCCGACATCGTGAACGCCCCGGCGTCCTGCACCTTCGACTCCTCCCTGACCATGGTCCAGGAGGGCAAGAGCGTGAAGGTCATCGGCTGGTACGACAACGAGTGGGGCTACTCCAACCGCCTCGTGGACCTTACGGTCTTCGTCGGCAACCAGCTCTGATCAACCCAGCAGGCACGTCCATGTGAGAGCAGGGCTCGGGCGGCGCGAGGACGCGCCGTCCGAGCCCTGACTCACGTACAGATCAGAGCTGTTCGATCACGAGCGCTTACGAGCGATCACGAGCTCTTTCAGGAGTCCCCTCATGAAGACGATCGACGAACTCCTCACCGAAGGGGCCGCGGGCAAGCGGGTCTTCGTCCGCGCCGATCTGAACGTGCCGCTGGACGGCACGCGCATCACCGACGACGGCCGCATCCGCGCCGTGCTGCCCACGGTCAAGGCCCTCGCCGACGCGGGCGCCCGGGTCGTCGTCGCCTCCCACCTGGGCCGCCCCAAGGGCACCCCGGACCCCGCCTTCTCCCTCGCCCCGGCCGCCGCGCGCCTCGGTGAACTCCTCGGGTCGGACGTGGCCTTCGCGGCCGACACGGTCGGCGAGTCCGCCCGGACCACCGTCGCCGGCCTCGCCGACGGCCAGGTCGCGGTCCTCGAGAACCTGCGCTTCAACGCCGGTGAGACGAGCAAGGACGACGCCGAGCGCGGCGCCTTCGCCGACCAGCTCGCCGCCCTCGCGGACGTCTACGTCGGTGACGGGTTCGGCGCGGTGCACCGGGGGCACGCCTCGGTCTTCGACCTCCCGGCCCGCCTGCCGCACTACGCCGGCTACCTCATCGCCACCGAGGTCGGCGTCCTGAGGAAGCTCACCGACGACGTCAAGCGGCCCTACGCCGTCGTCCTGGGCGGCGCGAAGGTGTCCGACAAGCTCGCCGTCATCGACCAACTGCTCGGCAAGGCCGACCGACTGCTCATCGGCGGCGGTATGGTCTTCACCTTCCTCAAGGCCAAGGGCCACGAGATCGGATCCTCCTTGGTCCAGGAAGACCAGCTCCCGGTCGTCCGGGAGTACATCGAGCGCGCCGAGAAGAACGGCGTCGAGCTGGTCCTGCCGCTGGACGTCGTGGTCGCGCCGGAGTTCCCGGACCTCAAGACCAAGGCCCCGGGCCGGCCCAGCACCGTCGCCGCGGACGCCATGCCGACCGGCCAGATGGGCCTGGACATCGGTCCCGAGTCCCGCACGCTGTACGCCTCGAAGATCGTCGACGCCGCCACCGTCTTCTGGAACGGCCCCATGGGCGTCTTCGAGCACCCCGATTTCGCCGAGGGCACCAAGGCGGTCGCCCAGGCCCTCCTCGACTCCCAGGCCTTCACGGTGGTCGGTGGTGGCGACTCCGCCGCCGCTGTCCGCATCCTGGGATTCGACGAGAACGCATTCGGCCACATCTCGACCGGTGGCGGCGCCTCCCTCGAATACCTCGAGGGCAAGACGCTCCCCGGCCTCGCCGCACTGGAGGACTGACCCCTTATGAGCACGCGCACGCCGCTGATGGCGGGCAACTGGAAGATGAACCTCAACCACCTCGAGGCCATCGCGCACGTCCAGAAGCTCGCCTTCGCCCTGGCCGACAAGGACTACGAGGCCGTCGAGGTCGCCGTCCTGCCGCCCTTCACCGACCTGCGCTCCGTGCAGACCCTGGTCGACGGCGACAAGCTCAAGATCAAGTACGGCGCCCAGGACATCTCGGCGCACGACAGCGGTGCCTTCACCGGCGAGATCTCCGGCCCCATGCTGGCCAAGCTGAAGTGCACGTACGTCGCCATCGGCCACAGCGAGCGCCGGCAGTACCACGCCGAGACGGACGAACTGGTGAACGCCAAGGTCAAGGCCGCCTACAAGCACGGCCTGACCCCCATCCTGTGCGTCGGCGAGGAGCTGGAGGTCCGCGAGGCGGGCAACCACGTCTCCCACACCCTCGCCCAGGTCGAGGGCGGTCTGAAGGACCTCCCCGCCGAGCAGGCCGAGACCGTCGTGATCGCCTACGAGCCCGTCTGGGCCATCGGCACCGGCAAGGTCTGCGGTGCCGAGGACGCCCAGGAGGTCTGCGCGGCGATCCGCGGCCAGATCGCCGAGCTGTACTCGCAGGACCTGGCCGACAAGATCCGCATCCAGTACGGCGGCTCGGTCAAGGCGGGCAACGTCGCGGAGATCATGGCCCAGGCCGACATCGACGGCGCGCTGGTCGGCGGCGCCTCGCTGGACGCCGACGAGTTCGTCAAGATCGTGCGCTTCCGCGACCAGTGAGGCGGCCCGGCGAATCGCGAGTATGCGCTAGCGGCGATCCGTCGTACCCTTGCGGGGTCCAGCTCTGTGCTGGGCCCCGCGTCGTCCATCCGAATCCGAGGAAGTTGGTCCAGCCGTGGTTTTGGGGTTCTCGATCGCCCTGATCGTCTTCAGCCTGCTGCTGATGCTGCTGGTGCTGATGCACAAGGGGAAGGGCGGCGGCCTCTCCGACATGTTCGGCGGCGGCATGCAGTCCTCCGTCGGCGGCTCCTCGGTCGCCGAGCGCAACCTCGACCGGATCACCGTCGTGATCGGTCTGGGATGGTTCGCGTGCATCGTCGTGCTCGGCATTCTGATGAAGGTGAACAACTGACCGAGCCGCAATCCGCACGGAACTCGTACGTAAGGCCCCATGTTCGGTACGCGCAGCTGAGCGCGGCCTATCATGGGGCTTGCGTCTAGGTGTGAGGGTTGTAACTCCAATCACTGGACGCGCGTTGGGCCTTACGTAGACTGAGGCGCTCGCAGCGAAGCGGAACGCCGACTCGCTTCGCGGCACCATCACGCAGGGAGTTACGACCGTGGCAAGTGGCAACGCGATCCGGGGAAGCCGGGTCGGGGCGGGGCCGATGGGCGAGGCCGAGCGCGGCGAGTCCGCGCCGCGGCTGCGCATCTCCTTCTGGTGCTCCAACGGACACGAGACCCAGCCGAGCTTCGCCAGCGACGCGCAGGTGCCCGATACCTGGGACTGTCCCCGCTGCGGCTTTCCGGCAGGCCAGGACCGGGACAACCCCCCGGACCCGCCGCGCACCGAGCCCTACAAGACACATCTGGCGTATGTGCGGGAGCGACGCAGCGACGCGGACGGCGAGGCGATCCTCGCCGAGGCGCTCGCCAAACTGCGGGGCGAGATCTAGTGCCGCGGCAGGCAACGTTTGCCCGTTGAGGAGCGGCGTCCGGTGCGTGCTCTCGGCGTGCCGGCCGGAAGCCCTCGTACTGGACGTACTT
>NZ_JBEXSH010000788.1:0-4327 GCF_040613555.1 Streptomyces sp. NPDC006265 | reverse complement strand
GACGCCACGGAGGCCGCCCAGCAGGGACTTTCGGCCGAACTGGCATCGCGGCTGGAGGCGAACGGCGGCCTCACCGCCGTCGACGTCGCCGCGGCGGCCTCCGCCGGTGACGCCGCCGCCCTCGATCTGATCCGCGAGGGCGGCAACCGCACCGGCCAGGTCATCGCCGCCCTGGTCAGCTTCTTCAACCCCGGCCTGGTGGTGATCGGCGGCGGAGTGACCGGCCTCGGCCACACCCTGCTCGCCGCGATCCGTACCCAGGTCTACCGCCAGTCGCTGCCCCTGGCGACCGGCAACCTGCCCATCGTCCTGGGCGAGCTCGGCCCCACCGCCGGCGTCATCGGCGCGGCCCGGCTCATCAGCGACCACCTGTTCTCACCCGCGTAGTCCTTTCGACAGCACGGCTCATCAGCACAGCGCCCTGCTCTGCCCTGCCCTGAACACGCCTGTTCGACAAGCGCCCTGACACCGGCCCGCCCGCCAGGGGGAATCCGCATGGCACCAGAACCACCGCTGCTCAGCATGTCCGGCATCACCAAGTCATTCCCCGGAGTCCGGGCCCTCGACGGCGTCGACCTCGACGTCCAGGCCGGTGAGGTGCACTGCCTGCTCGGCCAGAACGGGGCCGGCAAGTCCACCCTCATCAAGGTGCTGGCCGGCGCCCACCAGCCCGACACGGGGACCATCCGCTGGCGCGGCGAAGAGGTGACGCTGCGCTCGCCGATCGCCGCCATGCGCCTCGGCATCGCCACCATCTACCAGGAACTCGACCTGGTGGAGCATCTGTCGGTCGCCGAGAACGTGCACCTGGGGCACGAGCCGACCACCGCCGGATTCGTCGTACGCGGGAAGACGGCCAAGGCGTCAACTGCGTCGCTGCTCCGACGGCTTGGGCATGCGGAGATCGAACCGGCCCGGCTGGTCGGCGAACTGCCGGCGGCTCAGCAGCAGATCGTGTCCATGGCGCGGGCACTCTCCCACGACGTGCGGCTCATCGTGATGGACGAGCCGTCCGCCGCCCTCGACCCGGACGAGGTCGACAACCTCTTCCGCATCGTCGGCGACCTCACCGCCGCCGGAGTCGCCGTCGTCTACATCTCGCACCGCCTGGAGGAGATCCGCCGCATCGGCGACCGGGTGACGGTACTGAAGGACGGCCGGGCCGTCGCGGGCGGGCTCCCCGCGAAGTCGACCCCGACCCGCGAGGTCGTCGCCCTGATGACCGGTCGCAACGTCGAGTACGTCTTCCCGGACCGGCCCGTCTCCCCGCCGCGCGCGGAACCCGTGCTGAACATCCAAAAGCTCTCGCGGCAGGGGGAGTTCGAGACGCTCGACCTCGAAGTGCGGCCAGGCGAGATCGTCGGCCTCGCCGGACTCGTCGGCTCGGGCCGCTCGGAGATCCTGGAGACCGTCTATGGCGCCCGCAGACCGACGACCGGTCAGGTGCTGGTCGACGGCAGGCCCTTGAAGCCGGGCAGCGTACGGGCCGCCGTCCGGGCCGGACTCGGCCTCGCCCCCGAGGAACGCAAGGCGCAGGCCCTGCTGATGCTGGAGTCCGTCACCCGCAACGTGTCGGTCTCCTCCATGACCCGCTTCTCGCGCGCCGGCTGGATCGACCGGGGCGCCGAACTCGGTGCCGCCCGGGCCGCGACCCGCGAGCTGTCGCTCCGGCCGGACAACCCGTCCGTGCCCGTGCGCACCCTGTCCGGCGGCAACCAGCAGAAGGCGGTCCTCGCCCGCTGGCTGCTGCGCGGCTGCAAGGTGCTGCTGCTGGACGAACCCACCCGCGGCGTCGACGTCGGCGCCCGCGCCGAGCTCTACGCGGTCATCCGCCGGCTGGCCGACGAGGGCCTCGCCGTCCTGCTGGTCTCCAGCGAGGTGCCCGAGGTGCTCGGCCTCGCCGACCGCGTGCTGGTGCTGCGCGAGGGCCGTGTCGTCCACACGGCGCCCGCCCGCGCACTCGACGAACACCGCGTACTCGACCTGGTCATGGAAGGAAGCCCGGCGTCATGACGCAGCCCGTCTCCCCGCCGCTGGACAGCAGCACCGACAAGGTGTCCCCGGCCCGGCCCCCCGCCTGGCGCGGCCTGCTGATCCGCGCCGACGTCCGCACGCTGTCCCTGCTCGGCGTGCTCGCCGTGCTGATCGTCATCGGCGGCATCACCAAGCCCGACGAGTTCCTCGACACCCGCAACCTGCAACTCGTCCTCACCCAGGCATCGGTGATCGGTGTCGTCACCGTCGGCATGACCTTCGTCATCGTCTCCGGCGGCATCGACCTGTCGGTCGGCGCGATCGTCGCCCTCGCCTCCGTATGGGCCACCACCGTCGCCACGCAGGAGTACGGCTTCGCCGGCATCCTCTTCACTGCGGTCGTCGTCGGACTCGGCTGCGGGCTGGTCAACGGCGTGCTCATCGCCTACGGCGCGATGGTGCCGTTCATCGCCACCCTCGCCATGCTGGCCTCCGCCCGCGGCCTCTCCCTCCAGATCACCGACGGCAGGACGCAGATCGTCACCGTGCCGTCCGTCCTCGACCTGGGGGAGCGCGACGCCTACGTCCTCGGCGTCCCGCCCCTGGTCATGGTGTCCGGCGTCGTCACGGTCATCGGCTGGCTGGTGCTCAACCGCACCACCTTCGGACGCCGCACGGTCGCCGTCGGCGGCAACCCGGAGGCCGCCCGGCTCGCCGGTATCGACGTCCGCCGTCAGCGGCTCTACCTCTACCTGCTGTCCGGGCTGTGCTGCGGCATCGCCGCCTTCCTGCTGATCGTCCTGGCCGGCTCCGGCCAGAACACCAACGGCAACCTCTACGAACTCGACGCCATCGCCGCCGCGATCATCGGTGGCACCCTCCTCACCGGCGGCCGGGGCACCATCACCGGCTCCGTCCTCGGCGTCCTGATCTTCACCACGATCACCAACATCTTCGCCCTGAACAACCTGCAGAGCGACGTCCAGCAGATCGCCAAGGGCGCGATCATCGTCGCCGCCGTGCTGGTCCAGCGCCGTACCGCGAGCACGACCTGAAAGCCGTACCGCTCCCGCCTGGCACGACCTGAGGAAAGGGTTCCCCCGCCATGACCGAGATCACGAGCCGCAGAGGGCTGCTCTTCGGGGCCGCCGCCGTCTCCGCCGGTGCCCTCCTCACGGGGTGCACGAGCAACGAGCCGTCCGACTCCAAGGACGAGCCGGCCGGCAACGACCAGCCGGCCGCCGACGACAAGCCCGGAAAGCAGGTCACCATCGGCTTCGCCGGACCGCAGGCCGACCACGGCTGGCTCAACGCCATCAACGACAACGCCAAGAGCCGCGCGGAGAAGTACTCCGACGTCACCCTGGAGATCACCGAGGGCTCCAACGACACCGCCCAGCAGATCGGCCAGATCGAGACCCTCATCAACAAGAAGGTCGACGTCCTGGTCGTGCTGCCCGCCGACGGCAAGGCCCTCACCCAGGTCGGCCTGAAGGCGATGCGCGCCGGCATCCCCGTCGTCAACCTCGACCGGATCTTCAACACCCCGCAGGCCTACCGCTGCTGGATCGGCGGCGACAACTACGGCATGGGCCTCAACGCCGGGCACTACATAGGCGAGAAGCTCAAGGGCAAGTCCGGCGCCCGCGTCATCGAACTGGCGGGTCTGGACAACCTGGAGCTCACCAAGCAGCGCACCCAGGGCTTCGACGACGCCCTGAAGAACTACCCCAACGTCAAGAAGGTCGCCCGGCAGGCCGCCGAGTTCACCGTCGAGTCCGGCCAGGCCAAGATGGCCCAACTGCTCCAGGCCCAGTCGAAGTTCGACGCGCTGTGGAATCACGACGACGACCAGGGAGTGGGCGCGCTGCGCGCCATCGAGCAGGCCGGGCGCGACGACTTCCTGATGGTCGGCGGCGCCGGGGCGCTCTCCGCGTTCCAGGCCATCAAGCAGGACGACGGCGTGCTCAAGGCGACCGTGCTCTACCCGCCGACCATGGCCGCGTCGGCCATCGACCTCGCCCGCGCCCTCGGCCAGAGCAAGGGCATCGGAGGCCTCGCCGAGTTCGAGATCCCGTCGTCGCTCACCCTCTACTCGGCCGTCGTCGACAAGACCAACATCGACCAGTACATGCCCACCGGCTTCAAGTGAGCCACCCCGCACCCCCCACGTGCGCCACCCCGACCAGGACGAGGAGGACACCCGTATGGGACAGCCGCAAACGGAGTCAGAAGGGACCGAGGCAGGGAAGCCACCCCTGCGCGTGGGGATGGTGGGCTACGCCTTCATGGGCGCCGCCCACTCCCAGGGCTGGCGCACCGCGGGGCGCGTCTTCGACCTGCCGCTGGATCC
>NZ_JBEXSH010000787.1:0-4333 GCF_040613555.1 Streptomyces sp. NPDC006265 | reverse complement strand
CCTCGACCGTGTGGTCGGACCCGTCGTCCGGCGCGAGGAGGAGCGGCGGGTGCTGCTGCTCGTGCTGGACGGCATGAGCGCGGCCATAGCGAACGCTTCGTGGAGGGCCGCAGCGAACCGGTCGCCGACGAAGACGGCCAGCGGGGTGTCCATCTCGGCGGCGGTTCCACGCCCGGGGCGAGGTGAGGCGTGCGTGGGACGGCGGGTCTGCGAGGTTGCGATGTCCATAGGGACAGCACACCAAGTCCCGCCCACACACCGCCCATTCGCGACTCCTCGGCCCGGTCATCACCGCGCCACGACCGCCCCGGTGATCGCACGGCCCGCCGCGCGGGCGGCGCCACCCGGCCGACCACGTCCTCACACCGCCCGTCGCCCGGGTCGGACCTCGACCGGCTCGGCCGCCTTGCCCCGGAACCCGGTGTGGATCCGGCCCGACGGCCTCGCCCGCTCCTCCTGGCGGCGGGGGCGGCAGTCCAGGAAGGGCAGTGTGCGCCGCGGCTGGGGAGCGGCGGCCGGCTCGCGCAGGCGCGGCAGGGTCAGCCGGCCGGTGTGCTCGCAGGCGCTGCCCCAGATGGGCCTGCGGCGCAGCAGGTCGGAATGGCCGCACGCGACGACCAGCAGCGCCCCGGTGCCCGCGCCGCCCAGGCTCTCCGCCCAGTCCAGCACCACGTCGTCGGCGAGGTGCAGATCGTCCAGGCAGAGCACCACGGCGCGGTGGCGTGCCTCGTGCTCGATCACCTCGCCCCAGGCGGTGAGCAGGTCGGCCCCGCGCCCGGCCGGGCCGGGATGGGGTGCGGGGCACAGCACACGCAGGAGCCGCGCGGCGTCCACGTCGGAGTCGACGGCGGAGCGGACCACGGCTCTGATCCGCTGCTCGGGCGGGTCGGGCCGCGTCCCGTGCCGCGGCGCCCAGGCCTCCAGCAGCGCGGCCGCGACACCGGCGGCGTCCTGGCTGCCTCTCGGAACGCGCGGGTGTACGACCCGCACGTCGTCGGCGTCGCCCGCGACGCGGTGCTCGAACTGGGCGAGCAGGCGGGACTTGCCGGCCCCGTGATCGCCGAGCACCGTCAGCAGGGACGGCACGTCATGGTGGCGCGAGTACTCCAGCAGGTTCTCCAGCAGGGCGAGTTCGGGTCGGCCCCGGCGGTCGGTGCCGTGCCCGGCGGGCTCGTCCGGGTGCAGGGCCCGGGCCCTGCGGATGCCGGGGGCACCGTCGGCGGCGCGGGTCGTCTCGTCGTAGCTCACCCACGCGCCGGTGTCACCGGCCACGTCCTCGCTCACGTACAGCTCGCCCTCCGGGACGCCGGAGAGCAGCCCGTGCGCCTTGTCGAGCAGGGTGCCCACCACCGAGACGGCGACGCCCGGGTCGTGCGGGTCGTGGCGCACGATCGCCTTGCCGGAGATCACCACGGCACGCATCACCATGCCCGCCCGGGTGGCCAGCCGGTCACGGGCCGCGAAGGCCGCGCGCACCGCGTTCAGCGACGCCTCGGGGCGTTCGGACCGCAGTCCGAACAGTGCGGCGCACAGCCCGCCCATGGAGCCGACGACCGTCCCGGAACGGTCCTCGACGCTCTCCGTGAGCACGGTGACCGCGTCGTGCAGGGAGGTGTCCAGCTGTTCGCTCCCCATGGCCGCCGCGTCCCCGGCGGACTCGGTGCACACCACGAGCACGCACACGTCCCGCCGCTCGGCGACCGCGCCGCCCCCCTCGGCGACGCCGAATCCCGTTGTCTCGCCCGGTTGCTCGCCGCTCCCCACGACGCCGTACGTGGACACCGTGCCGGGACGGTCCCCGCCTTCCGCGGCGCCGACGGACAGGAGGGCGGGCGTCCGCAGGGGTTCCGGTGCCTTGACGTCCGGCCCGGCCACCCCGGGGACGCCGGTGTCCGCGGTGATCCGGACCGGGGCCCGCACGGCGTCCGTGTCCCCGGCCGCAAGCCGTCCCGGCGCGCTCGTCCCTGGGGCGCCCGGCTCCGCGCGGAGCTCCGTGGGGGAGGCCAGTGCCTGGTCGTGGCGCAGGATGCGGTGCTGCAGGGCCTGCAGGGCGGCGGACGGCTCCAGGCCGTACTCCTCCACCAGGGCCAGCCGCACCCTGCTGAACACGCTCAGCGCCTCCGCCTGCCGACCGCAGCGGTACAGGGCGAGCATCAACTGCCCGCACAGCCGCTCCCGCAGGGGCTCTGCCTCGGCGAGCGAGGTGAGTTCACCCAGTACGGCATGGTGGCGGCCGCATGCCAGCTCCGCCTCGAAGCGGTCCTCCATGGCGTCCAGGCGCAGCTGCCGCAATGCCGTCAGCTCGGCCCACTCCATGCCCTGTTCGGCCAGATCGGACAGGGCCGAGCCGCGCCATTCGGCCAAGGCCTCCCCCAGCAGCTCGGCGGCCTCGGCCGCCTCACCCGCGTCCAGGCGTGCCCGGCCGGCGGCGACGGCGCGCTCGAAGCGGGTCGCGTCGAGCTGCTCGGGGTCGACGCGCAGGACGTATCCCGGTGCCCGGGTGAGCAATCGGGGCGCCTCGTGTCCCTCGCCGTCACCGCTCTCCAGCAGGGCCCGCAGCCCCCATACGGCGTTCTGCACCATCTTGCGTGCCGTGACCGGCCTCGCGTCCTCGGGCCACAGGGCCTCCAGGAGCTGGCTGGTGGCGACCACCTGGTTGGCGTGGAGGAGGAGCAGTCCGAGGACCGCTCTCTGCTTGACGCCGCCCAGCGGCAGACTGCGCCCGCCGTTCACCACGTCGAGCGGTCCGAGAACCTTGAATTCCACGCCTACCCCCGTACGTCGAACAGCCGTGATCAGTCATGGCAGGCGTCGTTGCCCACCCGAGCGGCGCTCACCGAGCGGACGCCGCGCAGTACCACCTCGGCCACGTCGTCGAGACGCTGGTCCACGTAGAAGTGACCGCCGGGAAAGACCCGCACCTCGGTCTCGGCGCGGGTGAACGCCCGCCAGCCGGCCGCCTCCTCGACGGAGACGACCGGGTCGGAGTCGCCGCACAGCACGGTGACCGGCGTGCGCAGCGGCTCCCGGGGTGTCCAGGAGTACGCGGCGAGGGCCGCGTAGTCGGCTCGCAGAGCCGGCAGCACCATTGCCACCAGCTCGGGGTCGTCGAGCAGGGCCACGCCGGTCCCCCCGAGCCGGCGTACGGCGGCCAGGATCGCGTCGTCGTCCGGGAGCACGTCGTGCGGACTGCGCCGCGCTCCCGGCGCTCCCCTGGCCGACAGGAAGAGCCTGCCAGGTGGCCGGGCGCCGCGCTCCTCCAGGATCCGGGCGGTCTCGTAGGCGACCAGAGCGCCCATGCTGTGGCCGAAGAAAGCGAAGGGCGCTGCCGCCTCTCCGGCTCCATCCCTGTCCTCGGCCTCGGCCTCCAGTTTCCCGGCGACGACCGCGGCCAGTTCCCCGATGTCCGCCACCGGCGTCTCCAGCCGGCGGTCCTGGCGGCCGGGGTACTGCACCGCCCGCACCTCGACGTGCGGCCGGAGCCGCCGGGACAGCGGCTGGTACGCGCTGGCCGCGCCGCCGGCGTGCGGGAAGCAGATCAGCCGGAGAGCGTCGGGCTCGGGATCGGCGAAACGTCGGAACCACTGGCCGTCCATGGCGCGTTGCGCTCCTGTCTGTTCACCTGGGGTACGTGGTAGCCGCGCTCCGCCCGGGCCCGGTGCAGCACACCGGCCCACCAGCTGAGGCGGTCGAACATCAGCCGGGCCGACACGTCCCAGTCGTCGGAGGCGGCCAGGGTGCCGTCGGGGCCGAGCCGCTCCCAGTAGTTGTGGAAGCTCACGGCCTCGCGCACCGGGACGGCGTGGACGTCGCCGAAGACCTGTCGCAGGGCCGCCACGGCGCACAATCCGCTGGAGGGGCCGCCGTAGGAGAGGAATCCCACGGGTTTGGCGTGCCATTCCGTGTCGTACCAGTCGATCGCGTTCTTCAAGGACGCCGGGAACGTCTGGTTGTGCTCGGGGGTGACCACCACGAACGCGTCGGCCGCCTCAAGCCAGGGCGCGAGGTCCTTGACGGCCTGGGGCCGGGGCGCCGACGGGTCGGCGGACATCACGTCGGGCAGCCAGGCCGTGGCCAGGTCTATGACGTCCACGTCGAAGTCGGGCCGCAACCGGGCCCGGGAGGCCAGCCATTCCGCCGCGACGTGCCCGAACCGGCCCTTCCTGATGCTGCCGATGATGATCGCCAGCCGCAGTCGTTCATTCTCGGCCACCTGCCCCCGCCTTCCGCCCCAGCGCCGCACCGCATTCCTCTCGATGAACTGGCCGACGGCTCCCTCGCCGGGGCCGATGGGAATGGCGAGCAGGACGAGGAGGTACGGCAGGAGGGCGAC
>NZ_JBEXSH010000786.1:0-4370 GCF_040613555.1 Streptomyces sp. NPDC006265 | reverse complement strand
GTACGTCAGCTTGGCCTGCAGCCGGATGGACGTCATCTCGTCGCAGGAGCGGTCCTTGACAAGCTGATGGGCCAGGTCGTCTCGTCCCAGCGCTGGGGCACCCCGTACGGAGTGCCCTCGGGCGTCTCGGTGGCCGTCAAGAACGGCTGGCTGCAGCGCTCCACGAACGGATGGCGGGTGCACAGCGTCGGCGCGTTCAAGGGCGGCGGCCACGACTACGTGATGACCGTGCTGTCCCACGGCAACAGCACGATGAACTACGGCATCGCCACCATCCAGGCCGTGGCCAAGGTCATCCACAAGGATCTGGCGGCGAGCTGACGGGGTTTGGCCGAGGACGTCCAGGAGCCTCCTGACGATGGCGAGGATGGTGTAGGGCGCGGGGGGAAGGATGTTTTCCATATCCGGGCAAACGACTACAAGGCGGGCGAGTGGCTCTCCGGGTGGCCGACTCACCGGAGCGGCGACCTTCCCCCCTGCCGCCAACGCCACGGGTCCCACTTCCGGTGTGCTCACATCTCCCAGCCCAGCAGCGGAACGCGGACCCCGGTGAGCAGAGCCAGAGCCATCACCGCCGACAGCAGCGGCACCGCGGCGAGCCGCATGACGGCGAGTGCGTCCACGGCGGTGCGCGGCGGCGGCCAGCAGCAGCCGCAGCGACCGGGTCACCGCGGCCGAGACGCGAGGAGCAGGGCCGGGCGCGCGATCTCCGCGTCTCCGGACATCTGGCGCGGTGCGCTCGGGTCGAGGTCGTATCCCTCCGCGTACATGGCGAAGGCGAGCAACCGCCGGCACAGGGCGGCGCACAGGTCCACCGCCGTCCCGGCGAGCG
Source organism: Streptomyces sp. NPDC006265 (assembly GCF_040613555.1). Taxonomy (NCBI): domain Bacteria; kingdom Bacillati; phylum Actinomycetota; class Actinomycetes; order Kitasatosporales; family Streptomycetaceae; genus Streptomyces; species Streptomyces sp. NPDC006265. The sequence goes on along the minus strand of NZ_JBEXSH010000786.1, from coordinate 3,538 downwards.
CGAAGCGCGGCCGCCGCGACACCTGGACGAGTGAGGACACCATGAGCGGGACCCTGGTCCGTCCCAGGTCCCCGGTCGGGTGTTCCTCGTCCCCTGGTCGGGGAAGCGGCGCCGCGGGATGAAATCCGCCCTCGCGCACGTTGACGCCTTCCGGCAGCTCAGGACGGATGGAAGGCACCGGTGTGACACCGAAACGGGGATGGGCGCGACGACTGTGGGCCTATGCGTGGCGCCACCCGAAGGACGTCGTACTCGCTCTCGGATCCTCCCTGGTCGGCATGGCCGTGATGGCCCTTGTCCCGCTGATCACCAAGGTGATCATCGACGACGTCGTCAGTGACCACACCAGGAATATGACCACCTGGGCCGGCCTCCTCGTCGCCGCCGCCCTGGTCGTCTACGTCCTCACCTACATCCGCCGCTACTACGGCGGGCGTCTCGCCCTCGACGTCCAGCACGACCTGCGGACCGAGATGTACGACACGATCACCCGGCTCGACGGCCGCCGCCAGGACGAGCTGTCCACCGGCCAGGTCGTCGGCCGCGCCACCAGCGACCTCCAGCTGATCCAGGGCCTGCTCTTCATGCTCCCGATGACCATCGGGAACTTCATGCTCTTCCTGATCTCCCTGGTGATCATGGCGTGGCTGTCGCTGCCCCTCACCCTCGTCGCCCTCGCCGTGGCCCCCGCCCTCGTCTACATCGCGAGGCGCAGCCGCACCCGGCTGCACCCCTCCACCTGGTACGCCCAGGCCCAGGCCGCGGCCGTCGCCGGCGTGGTCGACGGCGCCGTCAGCGGCGTACGCGTGGTGAAGGGCTTCGGGCAGGAGGACCAGGAGACCGGAAAGCTCCGGGAGGTCGGCCGCCGGCTGTACGCGGGCCGCCTGCGCACCATCCGCCTGAACTCGGTCTACACCCCGGCCCTCCAGGCGGTCCCCGCCCTCGGCCAGGTCGCGATGCTCGCGCTCGGCGGCTGGCTGGCGGTGCGCGGCCACATCACGCTCGGCACATTCGTCGCCTTCTCCACCTACCTCGCCCAGCTGGTCGGCCCGGTCCGCATGCTCGCGATGGTGCTCACCGTCGGCCAGCAGGCCCGCGCCGGCACCGAGCGCGTCCTGGAGCTGATCGACACCGAGCCGTCGATCGAGGACGGGCACAAGGACCTGCCCGTCGACGCCCCGGCGACGGTCGAGTTCGACGACGTCTCCTTCGGCTACGAGGGCGTCCACGGCACGACCAGCCCCGTCCTGGACGGCCTCTCCTTCGAGATCCGCCCCGGCGAGACCCTCGCCGTGGTCGGCTCCTCCGGCTCCGGCAAGTCCACGGTCTCCCTCCTGCTGCCGCGCTTCTACGACGTCACCCGCGGGGCCGTCCTGGTCGGCGGGCACGACGTGCGCGAGCTGACGACGCGGTCGCTGCGGGCCGCGATCGGCCTCGTCCCCGAGGATTCCTTCCTCTTCTCCGACACGGTCCGCAACAACATCGCCTACGGCCGCCCGGACGCCACCCAGGAGGAGATCGAGAAGGCCGCCCGCGCCGCCCAGGCGGACCGTTTCATCGCCGAGCTGCCCGAGGGCTACGACACCACCGTCGGCGAGCACGGCCTCACCCTCTCCGGCGGTCAGCGCCAGCGCGCCGCCCTCGCCCGAGCCATCCTCAGCGACCCGCGCCTGCTGGTCCTGGACGACGCCACCTCCGCCGTGGACGCGAGGGTCGAGCACGAGATCCACGAAGCCCTGAAGGGCGTCATGCGGGGCCGCACGACCCTGCTGATCGCCCACCGCCGCTCCACCCTGAACCTCGCCGACCGCATCGCCGTGCTGGACGAGGGCCGCCTCGCCGACATCGGCACCCACGAGGAGCTCCAGCGCCGCTCCGCCCTGTACCGGCGCCTGCTCACCGACCCGGACGAGCTGGGCGCGGTCTCCCCGGGCCACACCCCGCCGGCCTGCCCCGAGGAGGACACCTCCGTCCGGGACGAGCTCGACGCCGAGTTCGACGCCGAGCGCGGGGTCACCCCGCGGCTGTGGACCGGTGACCGCGAGCGCGAGGACACCGCCCTCGCGGAGAGCCCCGCCACCCCCGAGCTGCTCGCCCAGGTCGAGGCCCTGCCCCCGGCCACCGACGTACCGGACGTCGACGAGGCGAAGGCCGTCCGGCCGGAGGAGTCCTACGGCCTGCGCCGGCTGCTGCGCGGCTTCGGGCTGCCGCTGCTGTTCAGCCTCGCCCTGGTCGCCACCGACGCGGGCATGGGCCTGCTGCTGCCCGTGCTGATCCGGCACGGCATCGACTCGGGCGTCACCCAGGCCGCGCTGGGCGCCGTGTGGGCGGCGGCCCTGCTGGGGCTGCTGACGGTGGCCGTGCAGTGGGCGGCGCAGATCGGCGAGACCCGGATGACCGGCCGTACCGGCGAGCGGGTGCTGTACTCGCTGCGGCTGAAGATCTTCTCCCAGCTCCAGCGTCTCGGGCTCGACTACTACGAGCGCGAGCTGACCGGGCGGATCATGACCCGGATGACGACCGACGTGGACGCGCTGTCGACGTTCCTCCAGACGGGCCTGGTGACGGCCTTCGTCTCGGTCGTCACCTTCTTCGGGATCATGGTCGCGCTGCTGGTGATCGACGTGGAGCTGGCGCTGGTCGTCTTCGCGACGCTGCCGCCGCTGATCATCGCCACGTTCTTCTTCCGCCGGGCGAGCGTGAAGGCGTACGAGCTGGCCCGTGAACGGGTGTCGGCGGTCAACGCCGACCTCCAGGAGTCGGTGTCCGGGTTGCGGATCGTGCAGGCCTTCCGGCGAGAGCGGGACGGCGGGCGGCGGTTCGCCGAGCGCAGCCACAGCTACCGCGAGGCCCGCATCCGGGGCCAGTGGCTGATCTCGGTGTACTTCCCGTTCGTGCAGTTCCTGTCGTCGGTGGCCGCGGCGGCCGTGCTGATCGTGGGCGGGGCCCGCGTCGACGACGGGACGCTGGCGATCGGCTCGCTGGTGGCGTACCTGCTCTACATCGACCTGTTCTTCGCGCCCGTGCAGCAGCTCTCCCAGGTCTTCGACGGCTACCAGCAGGCGACCGTGTCGCTGGGCCGCATCCAGGAGCTGCTCCAGGAGCCGACGTCGACGAAGTCCGCCGACGAGCCCATGGAGGTCCGGTCCCTGCGGGGCGAGATCGCCTTCGAGGACGTGCGCTTCGCATACGGGGCCGCCGATGAGGGCGATGCGGCCCTGGGCGGGGTCGACCTGCGCATCCCCGCCGGGCAGACCGTCGCGTTCGTCGGCGAGACCGGCGCGGGCAAGTCGACCCTCGTCAAGCTCGTGGCCCGCTTCTACGACCCCACCGGCGGCCGGGTCACCGTCGACGGCACCGATCTGCGGGCCCTCGACCTCACCTCGTACCGGCACCGTCTGGGGGTCGTCCCGCAGGAGGCGTACCTCTTCCAGGGCACCGTGCGCGACGCCATCGCCTACGGCCGCCCGGACGCCACCGACGCCGAGGTCGAGGCGGCGGCCCGGGCGGTCGGGGCGCACGACATGATCGCCCGGCT
>NZ_JBEXSH010000785.1:0-4377 GCF_040613555.1 Streptomyces sp. NPDC006265 | reverse complement strand
CTGCACGTCGGAGATCTCGAACGCCGCGATCATCTCGTCGGTACCGAAGACGTCCTGGTCGGCCGAGAGGGACCAGCCGAGCAGGGAGAGGTGGTTGAGCGTCTTGGGGCGGACGATCAGTGTTCCGGCGGCCATGATGATCCCGCCGATGAGGCTGGTCTGGGCGACGCCGTGGGCGAAGGCCTGGTGGACGGCGTCCACGGCGGCCTGGGCCTGCTGGGGCCCGGCGGAGGGATCCTGCGCGACCCGCTCCGCGACGGCCAGGCCGGCGCCGACCGAGTCCTTGGCGGTCTCCATCGCCTCCGCCGGGAGCCGGTTGCCCACCAGGTCGGTCAGCTCGTCGCGGTAGGCCGTGCCCAGCAGCGAGCCCAGCACCGCGATGCCCAGCGCCCCGCCCAGCTCGAGCGCGGTGTCGTTGACACCGCCGCCGACGCCCAGCTCGGACTCGGGGAAGGAGCCCATGATCGTGTCGGTCGCCGGGGAGATGGCCAGTCCGAGCGCGAGGCCCAGCATCATCAGCGGCATCAGGAAGTCCCCGTACGTCGACCCCTTGTCGATCTGGGTGAGCAGGAACATGCCCGCCGTGCCGACGGCCAGGCCGGTCACGACCATCACCCTCACCCCCAGCTTCGGGGCGAGCACCCCGGTCACCGCGGACCCCAGGAACACCGCACCGCCCAGCGGCAGCAGCCGTAGGCCCGTGTCCAGGGCGCCGTAGCCGAGGACGAACTGCAGGAACTGCGTCGAGTAGTAGATCACGGCGAACATGCCGAAGAAGAAGAACATCACCGCGAGCATCGAGCCGCTGAAGGGCCGCAGCGCGAACTTTCGGACGTCCAGCATCGGGTGCGGGTGCCGCAGCTCCCAGGTGACGAAGGCGACCAGACCGGCACCGGCGACCACGGCGGCGGTGACGGGGCCGGCGCCCCAGCCGGAGTGCGGGCCCTCGATGGCGGCGTAGATCAGGGAGCCGACGGAGACGATCGACAGCAGACCACCGACGTAGTCGATCCGGCCCATGCCCTCCGCCCTGGACGGCGGTACCAGGGCGAGCGCGCCGAACACGGCGAGGACGGCGATCGGCACGTTGATCAGGAAGGTCGAGCCCCAGGCGTGGTCCTCAAGCAGCCAGCCGGAGACCAGCGGGCCGACGGCCACCGCCACCCCGGAGGTCGCGGCCCAGGCGGTGATGGCCTTGGCCCGCTCGCTCCGGGGGAAGGTCGCGACCACCAGGGACAGCGTGGCCGGCATCACGACCGCGGCACCCACACCCATGATCGCGCGGGCCACGATGACCAGCGAGGTCTCGTCGACCATGCTCCCCATCACCGAACCGCCGGCGAAGATCAGCAGACCCAGCACCAGCGCGCCGCGCCGGCTGTACTTGTCGCCGATCGCGCCCAGCACCAGCATCAGCGCCGCGTACGGAACGGTGTAGCTGTCGACGACCCACTGCAGATCACTGCTGCTCAGGCCCAGGTCGGTGGTCATGTCGGGGGCGGCGACGATCAGCGACGTGTTCGCCATCACCGTGATCAGCAGGCTCAGGCACAGCACGAGCAGCGCCCACCAGCGCCGCGCGTAAGGCCCGGTCATCTTCTCCACGGGGGTGTTCGCAAGGAAGGGCATCAGTAACTCCTGAGAGGGACGGGGCGGACGAGCGGGAGCACTTGATTGCCATCGTGTGGCGTCATGTTCTGCTCCGGAGCGCTCAGTGGCTCGGGGCAACCGCCAGTTCGCGCAGGCGAGCATTGTTCTGCAGCGCCCACCGCATGGTCCGCGGTGGGCGCCCGAGCAGGGTTTCCAGTTGGTCGGAGAGGACGTCGTACCGCCCGCCGGCGATCAGCCTGGTCTGGATCCTCAGGTGCGCCGCCACATGCCGGGCCGCAGCCGGGTCGCCCAGGGCCTCCTGCAGGACGGTCTCGTCAATGAAGGCCTCGTTCCAGGCCTCCACTTCCTCAGGGATGTAGACGACCTGGCGTCCCAGCGCGGCTGCGTAGTCCTCAGCGAACCCGTACATGTCCTTCAGCTGCGGGCCGGTGAGCGCGTAGGACTTCGAGATGTGCGGTGCGGGGTCGACCAGCATCTTCACGCACACCTCTGCCAGGTCGTGAACGGCGATGGGCGCGAGCCGCTGGTTGCCGAAGGGCAGGCGCAGTTCACCGTTGCTCAGCGGGCCCAGTAGCATCCAGGTCAGGACGGGGGTCTCGGCGAACAGGGTCGCACGCACGTTGACGGTCGGGATGCCGGACCAGTCCAGCACCTGCTCGCAGACCCAGTGCGCCCGCTGCTGCGGTGACCAGTCCGTGACCAGTCCGCCGAGCCAAGAACGCCGCTCCTCATCCGGTGTGGTCATCTTCTCGAGCGTCATGTACGACTGCTCGTAGTTGGACATGTTCACGAAGGCCTCGATGTCGCCCTGGGCTCGCGCCGCTGCGGCCATCAAGGTGAGGGCATCGGCGTAGTACGGCTGCGCGCTCATGCTGAAGTAGATGCGCCGGACACCCTTCAGTGCGGCGGCCACGTCCGCGAGTTTGAGCAGGTCGCCGACGAAGACCTCGGCCCCGGCCGCGCGCAGCGACTGCGCGCGTTCGTCGTCCCGTCGCACGAACGCGCGCACCGGGTGGCCCTGTTCGAGCAGCATGTCGATCATCACCCTGCTCACGCCACCGACTTGGCCGCCGGCGCCGGTGATCAGAATGGGATTGCGTTCCGTCATTGTTGTGTCCTCCATCTGGTGGGCGTGGGTCGGCCGTTCAGGAAGCCGAGGATGTGAAGTCGTCAAGGCGGGCGAGGAAGTCGATGAGGGTGGCGTTGACCTCGGCGTGACGCTCCTGCTGCCTGATTGCCGGGCCTGACTGATAACCATCTGGAAACTGATCAGTTTCCAGATGGGAAAACAGATCGATTGCCTCACCGATGAAGGTGAGGCGAGTGGATGGCGGGCTGAGATCTCAGGGATTCGAGATCATCGTGTGGCTGCTTTGGGGCTTCCCTCGGCGATCTGCTGGAGGGCCGCGTCGGTGTCCGCGGTGGCGAGCATCCTGTTGATGTCGGCGCCGGCCAGTGCGCCGGCCGCTGCGGACGCCCCGACCTGGGCGACCAGATCGGTGACGTTGCCGGCCACCCACACACCCGCCACCTCGGTGGTCCCGGCCAGGCCGGAGGCGAAACCGCGGCCCGTCGGCAGGTCCCGCACCGGCAGGCCCAGACCTTCCAGGCCCTGGGTGCGGGCCTGCATCGGCGAGGCGACCGCGAGGACGCGGCGGGCCACGACCTGGCCGTCGGCCAGGCGCACCCCGGCGAGGGCACCGTCGGCGTCGTTGACGACCTCGGTGACCGGGGTGTCGATGACGCGGATGCCGCGGGCGGCGAAGCGGGCGCGGCTGTCCTCGTCCAGGTCGGTGCCGTGGGTGAAGTAGGTCAGGTCGTCGGTCAGCTGACGGAACAGATACGCGTGGTTAATGGAGGCGGGGCCGGTGGCGAGGATGCCGATGGGCTCGTCGCGCACCTCCCAGCCGTGGCAGTACGGGCAGTGCACCACACTGTGTCCCCAGTGCTCGGCGAGTCCGGGCACCTGAGGCAGCACATCCTTCAGGCCGGTGGCCACCAGGATGCGGCGGGCGGTGATGTGGCGGCCGTCGGCCAGGGTGAGGGTGAACCGCAGGTCCCCGTCCGCCGACGGGGCGGCAGGCTCGGCCGAGACCACCTCGCCGGACACGACGCGTCCGCCGTACTGGCGCACCTGCTCCCGGCCCCGTCGAAGGATCTCGGACGGCGGGGTGCCGTCCAGGGCGAGGAGGCCGTGCACGGCCTCCGCAGGCGCGTTGCGCGGGGAGCCGCTGTCGATCACGACGACCGAGCGGCGGGAGCGGGCGAGGATCAGTGCGCCGTTCAGCCCCGCGGCGCCCCCGCCGATCACCACCGCGTCGACGGTCCCCTCGGCCAGTGCGTCGCTCGCGTACAAAGGAGTCGTCACAGCCATGGCCTCCTGCCTGTCCTTGTCAGTCATGATTGGGTCAACCCTTCGAGTTCTGGGCGGTTGGAGAGGGGCCAGCTGTTCAGGAAGCCCACGATGTGGTCGGCGACCGTCTTGGGCTGTTCGAGGTGCAGGAAGTGCCCTGCGCCGGGTATGACGACGCGTTCGAGGCCGTTCGTGAACAGGTCGTCCATGCCCTCGCTCAACTCCACGGACATGCAGTTGTCGTCGGCCCCGTGGAGGTAGAGCGAGGGGACGGTGAGGGCGCCGAACGCCCGGGCTTCCAGGGCTTGGGCCGCCTCGTCCGCGGGCGGCGGCGTGAACAACTGTCGGTAGTAGCCCAGGATCTCGGTCAGCACTCCGGGAGCACCCAGGGTTTCCTTGAGCGCGGCCCGCTC
>NZ_JBEXSH010000784.1:0-4381 GCF_040613555.1 Streptomyces sp. NPDC006265 | reverse complement strand
CTGCGGGCTGAACTTGTTGCTTCCCATGATCTCGGCGCCGATGTTGTGGTGGTAGTCGCGCACCAGATAGTCGTCGAGGCCCCTCCGGAGACGACACAGTCCTTGGGCCCGTTGTGGGCCGCCAGAAAGACATCGGCCGGCAGCAGGGACTCGACGGTAGCCCGGTCGGCGACGACGCTGAGCATCGCCCCGGTCGGCTGCTCCTGCATCAGTCGCCCGCGCAGCGCCACCAAGGCGAGGGCGTCCTGCGGGGTGAACACTCCCGCGAGGCAGGCCGCGACGAGTTCTCCCAGGCTGTGGCCGAGCAAAGCGGCGGGTTCGACGCCCCATGACGCCCAGAGCCGTGCCAGGGCGTATTCGAGGACGAAGAGGGCCGGCTGGGCGAGCCTGGTCCGGTCGAGTTCGGCGGCGGCGGTCTCGGACCGCTCCGTGTCGAGCAGCAGGTCCAGCAGGCCCGCGTCGGCGTCGCCGCGGGAGGCCAGTTCCTTCAGGCAGAGGTCCACGGCGTCGCGGAAGACCGGCTCGTGCGCGTAGAGCTCCCTGGCCATGCCGGGGTACTGACCACCCTGCCCGCTGAGGAGGAACGCGACGCGCGGGGGTGTGCCGCCGCTCTCGCCGGTCGTCACCCGCGCCGGATTCCGTGCCTCCAGGGCGGCGGCGAGTGACGCGGCGTCGGGGCCGGTGACGGCGCGGCGCACCGGGAAGCGGTGCCGGCCCGTCGCGGCGGTGTACGTGACGTCGGTGAGCCGTGCCTGTCCTCGGCGCAGGCGCGCGGCCATCGCGTCGCTGAGCTCCTCCAGCGCCGCGTGGTTGCGCGCGGACAGCACGAGGAGGTGCGAGGGGTGTCCGGGCCGGGCGTCCTCCCCGGCGTCGGGCCGGCCCTGCGCGGGGCCCTCCTGGAGGACGACGTGGGCGTTGGTGCCGCCGAAGCCGAAGGCGCTGACTCCGGCCAGGCGCGGTGTGCCCGAGCGCGGCCACGGTGCCGTGTCCCGCTGGACGGTGAAGGGTCCGGCGGCGAAGTCGATGTCCGGGTTGGGGGATTGGAAGTGCAGAGTGCGGGGCAGCGTCTCGTGCCACATGGCCAGGACCGTCTTGATCAGCCCCGCGATACCCGCGGCGGCGTCCAGATGGCCGAAGTTCGACTTGAGCGACCCGAGGGCGACCGTGGCGGGCGGCACGCCCTCGTAGGCCTTCGTGAGGGCGCGGACCTCGATCGGGTCCCCGAGCGAGGTGCCGGTACCGTGCGCCTCGACGTAGCCGATCGCGGCCGGTTCCGTGCCGGCGTCGCACAGCGCGTCCGCGATCACCCTGGCCTGGCCGGCGACGGTGGGGGCGGTGAAGCCGACCTTGACCGCCCCGTCGTTGTTGACGGCCGAACCCTTGATGACGGCGTAGACGGTGTCGCCGTCGGCGAGGGCGTCGTCGAGGCGCTTGAGCACCACGGCACCCGCGCCGCTGCCGAACAGGGTTCCGGCCGCGCGGGCGTCGAAGGGGCGGCAGTGTCCGTCCGGGGAGACGAACGAGCCTTCCTGGTGGAAGTAGCCGCGCTCCTGTTCCAGGTTGAGGAAGACACCGCCGGAGAGCGCCATGTCGCACTCGCGCTCGCGCAGCGAGCGGCAGGCCAGGTGCACGGCGACCAGCGACGTGGAGCACGCGGTGCGCAGCGAGACGCTGGGGCCCCGCAGGTCGAGTTTGTAGGAGACCCGGGTGGACAGGAACCCCAGCTCGTTGCCGAGGAGGATCTGTGTGCCGCCGGTGGTCTCGACGATCTCGGGGTGGGAGTAGACGTGGGCCAGGTAGCCGTTGCTGCCGGCACCGGCGAACACGCCGATGTCCCCGTCGAACCGGGCGGGGTCGTGCCCGGAGTGCTCCAGCGCCTGCCACGCCGTCTCCAGGAAGACCCGGTGCTGCGGGTCCATGATCTCCGCCTCGCGGGCCGTGTAGCCGAAGAACTCGGCGTCGAACATGTCGATGCCGGGCAGGCAGGCGCCGGCGCGTACGAAGTTCGGCTGGTCGAGGTGGTCCGGTGCGGCGCCCGCGGCGAGGAGCTGTTCGTCCGTGAAGAAGGAGACGCTCTCCACGCCGTCGCGTACGTTCGCCCAGAACTCGTCCAGGTCACGGGCGCCGGGGAAGCGTCCCGCCATGCCGACGATCGCGATGTCCCGGTCCCGGCTCATGCGAGGTCCCCGATCAGGCCGGCCAGCGAGCGGATGGTGGGGCCCTCGTACACGACGGTCAGCGGGACGGCGATGCCGAGGCCGCTGCGCAGCCGGTGCACCACTTGCAGGCCGAGCAGGGAACTGCCGCCCAGTTCGAAGAAGTTGTCCTGTACTCCGACCGCCTCGATGCCGAGCAGTTCCTCCCAGATGGCGGCGAGTCGGCGTTCCAGGTCGGTCGCCGGGGCCACATACGGATTGCGCAGGCTGGGGCGGGCGTGGCGCTGTTCCACCACCGTCGTGTCCCGGACGGGTGCGGACCACTGCCGGACGCGCTCGTTGAGGTCGGTCGTGGAGGCGATGACCTGAGGGCGGGCCGCCGCGTCGAGGAGGCGTTCGAAGACGGCGCGTCCCTCGTCCGGGTCAAGGGCGACCTGGTGGACGGCGGCGCCGATGCCGGCTTCCGCGTCGGCGTCGCCGGGGAAGTGCCACGCCTCCCAGTTGAGCGACGTCCACCGGGGGCGGCCGGGACGTGGCTCGCACCGGGCGAAGGAGTCGAGGAAGGCGTTGGCGGCGGCGTAGGCGGTGAACCCGAGTCCGCCGAGCAAGGCCGCGACAGAGGAACAGAGCACCGCGAAGTCGAGGGGCTGTCCCTCCAGGGCCCGGTCGAGCACGTGCACGCCGTGCAGTTTCGGTCCGAAGTGGCGGGCGCAGTCGTCGTCCGTCAGGTCGGCGAGCACCTGGTGGGCGGCCGGTCCCGTGGTGCCCGCGGCGTGGATGACGCCGTTGACGGGGCCGCACTCCTGGACGGCCTTGTCCACCGCGGCGGCGACCGCGTCGGGGTCGGCCACGTCGGTGGCGGAGATGACGACCGTGGCGCCCATGGCCTCCAGTTCGCGCACGGCGGCGACGGCCGCGGCGGTGGCGGGGTCGTGCTCGCCGTCCCACGCACCGCGGTCGGGCAGGCCCGTACGCCCCATCAGAACCAGGTGCGCGCCGGGCGCGCGGGTGGCGATGGCGCGGGCAAGGACCAGTCCGATCTTGCCCAGGCCGCCGGTGATCAGGTAGACCCCGCCGGGACGCAGCACGCCCCCGGTGCCCGCCGTCAGCGGCGCCGGCACGAGGACCTGGCGCCAGCGCGTCGTGCCGCGCAGCGCGACGATCCCGCTGTCCGCCTCGTCGGCGAGTTCCGCGAGGACCCGGTCGGCGAGGCCGGTCGTGCCTGTCGGGACGGGCACGTCGATCTGGGCGCAGCGCAGGGAGGGGTACTCCTGGGGGGCGACCTTGCACACACCCTGGACGGTGGCCTTGACGGGGTTCACGGGCTCGTCGCCGAGCACCGAGTACGTCTCGCTCGACAGCACGGTCCAGTGCTGCTCGCCCACCATCAGTTCGGGCTCGCACGCGCGGGCCCACCGCACGAGGCTGTGGAAGCCGCGCTCCAGGGTCTCCTCGGCCGCCGCGCGGTCGTCCGTCGCGGGGCTCGGGTCGACGGCCCAGCAGTGCACCACGCGGTCGGGGAAGGCCCCCTGGCCGCGCAGGCTCTCGGCGAGGCTGCCGTAGTGGCCCGGGTCGGCGGGGTTCATGACGTACCGGCCGGGACCGTCCTCCTGCCAGGCGGGTCCCGTGCTGACGGTCACGACGGGGGCGCCCAGCGCGGAGAGCCGGGCGGCGATGTCGCCGCCGAGGCCGCCGTCGTCCGCGAACACGAGCCATCGGTGGCCGTCCGCCGCGAGGGTGGTGTCCTCCACGGGAGCGACACGCTGCCAGGAGGTGTCGTAGAACCAGTCGTCCATCCCGGCCCGTTCCCCGGAGAGGGCCGGGTGCCGGTCGCGCCGATCGGCGTCGAGCCAGTACCGGGTGCGGGCGAACGGGTAGGAGGGCAGCACCACCCGGCGGCGCGGGGTGTGCGCGTGCAGGCCCGCCCAGTCGGGGGTGACTCCGGCGAGCCACAGCCGGCCGAGTGCCCGGAGCGCGGCCGCCCGGTCGGACTCGGCGGTGAACGCGTCGGGCAGCGACGGAACGACGACCCGGTCCGCGACCTCCGCGCTCGCCGGGTGCTGCATCGCCCCCGACGTCAGCGCCCGGCCGGGGCCGACCTCGACGAGGACGACGTCCTCCACGCCCCATAGGGTGCGCATGCCGTCGGCGAAGCGAACCGGCAGCCCCCGCCCGCCGAACCCCGCGACCTGCCCCCGCGCGCGGAGCAGCTCCAGCTCTCCGGC
>NZ_JBEXSH010000783.1:0-4389 GCF_040613555.1 Streptomyces sp. NPDC006265 | reverse complement strand
GCGCGTGACCAGCCGAGCGCCTTGCCCGGCAGCTCCACCTTCGCGCCGAGCTCCATGAGTTTCTCCATGCTGTGCTTGCCCGGGGGATGACCCCCGGACCCCCAGCCGGGCGGGCGTGGCCGCTGGGGCCTGGTCTAGCCGAGCGCCTTGCCCGGCAGCTCCACCTTCGCGCCGAGCTCCATGAGTTTCTCCATGAAGTTCTCGTAGCCGCGGTTGATGAGGCCGATGCCGTGGACGCGGGACGTGCCCTGGGCCGCCAGGGCCGCGATCAGGTACGAGAAGCCGCCGCGGAGGTCGGGGATGACCAGATCCGCGCCCTGGAGCTTCGTCGGGCCCGAGACGACGGCCGAGTGCAGGAAGTTGCGCTGGCCGAAGCGGCAGTTCGAGCCGCCCAGGCACTCGCGGTAGAGCTGGATGTGCGCGCCCATCTGGTTCAGCGCGGACGTGAAGCCGAGGCGGGACTCGTAGACCGTCTCGTGGATGATGGACAGGCCCGTGGCCTGGGTCAGGGCGACCACCAGCGGCTGCTGCCAGTCGGTCTGGAAGCCCGGGTGGACGTCCGTCTCCAGTGCGATGGACTTCAGGTGGCCGCCGGGGTGCCAGAAGCGGATGCCCTCGTCGTCGATCTCGAAGGCACCGCCCACCTTCCGGTAGGTGTTCAGGAACGTCATCATCGAGCGCTGCAGCGCGCCGCGGACGTAGATGTTGCCCTCGGTCGCCAGCGCCGCCGACGCCCAGGACGCGGCCTCCAGGCGGTCCGGGAGGGCGCGGTGGTTGTAGCCGCCGAGCTGGTCCACACCGGTGATGCGGATCGTCCGGTCGGTGTCCATCGCGATGATCGCGCCCATCTTCTGCAGCACGCAGATGAGGTCCTCGATCTCCGGCTCGACGGCCGCGTTGGACAGCTCCGTGACGCCCTCCGCGAGGACGGCCGTCAGCAGCACCTGCTCGGTCGCGCCGACGGACGGGTACGGCAGCGCGATCTTCGTACCGCGCAGCCGCCGGGGAGCCTCCAGGTACTGGCCGTCCGCCCGCTTCTCGATCTTCGCGCCGAACTGCCGCAGCACCTCGAAGTGGAAGTCGATGGGCCGGCCGCCGATGTCGCAGCCGCCGAGGCCGGGGATGAACGCGTGGCCGAGACGGTGCAGCAGCGGGCCGCAGAAAAGGATCGGAATACGGCTCGAACCCGCGTGGGCATCGATGTCAGCGACGTTGGCGCTCTCCACGCGCGTCGGATCCATCACCAGTTCGCCGGGCTCGTCACCCGGACGGACCGTCACACCGTGCAGCTGCAGCAGACCCCGCACGACCCGAACGTCGCGGATGTCCGGAACATTGCGCAGCCGGCTCGGAGCGCTGCCCAGCAGCGCTGCGACCATGGCCTTCGGTACGAGGTTCTTCGCACCGCGGACACGGATCTCGCCCTCCAGCGGGGTTCCGCCGTGGACAAGCAGGACATCGTCGTTGACGGTCATGAATCTCGCGTTCCATGGAGTCGGGCAGGGGCCAGGAGGGAAAGGGTAATCGCCCACCACCCCCCTTCTGTATGCCTGAGTGAGACCCAGCCACGTCATAGCTTTGTCACAACACGAACCGTTCCGTTCCGGGCACATGGGGTCACGACCGGTTTCGTGCGCGTGGGACGCTTCGGTGCGCCGTGAGCTGCGTTCCCTCCCCGTGCCGCATTGCCTCCCCAAGCGAAGGGAGAATGCGGGATCATGTCTGCCATGACCGAGGTGTCCTCGCTCACAGGGCGGTTGCTCGTGGCCACCCCCGCCCTGGCGGACCCGAACTTCGACCGCGCGGTGGTGCTGCTCCTCGACCACGACGAGGAGGGCTCCCTCGGCGTCGTCCTCAACCGCCCCACCCCCGTGGACGTGGGCGACATCCTGGAGGGCTGGGGGGATCTCGCCGGGGAACCGGGTGTCGTCTTCCAGGGCGGCCCGGTGTCGCTGGACTCCGCCCTCGGGGTCGCCGTCGTCCCCGGCGGCGCGACCGGTGAGGCCGCCCCGCTGGGCTGGCGCCGGGTGCACGGCGCGATCGGTCTGGTCGATCTGGAGGCCCCGCCGGAGCTGCTGGCCTCCGCCCTCGGCTCCCTGCGCATCTTCGCCGGATACGCCGGCTGGGGCCCGGGCCAGCTGGAGGACGAGCTGGTGGACGGCGCCTGGTACGTCGTCGAGTCGGAGCCCGGTGACGTCTCGTCCCCGTCTCCCGAGCGGCTCTGGCGCGAGGTGCTGCGCCGCCAGCGCAGCGAGCTGGCGATGGTGGCGACCTACCCGGACGACCCTTCGCTCAACTGATGCCTGTGAGCTTCAGTACCCTTGGCCCTATGAGCACTCTCGAGCCCGAGCGCGGGACTGGTACGGGGACCCTCGTTGAGCCGACGCCGCAGACCTCGCATGGTGACGGTGACCACGAGCGCTTCGCCCATTACGTCCAGAAGGACAAGATCATGGCGAGCGCCCTCGACGGCACCCCCGTCGTGGCGTTGTGCGGCAAGGTGTGGGTGCCGGGCCGCGACCCGAAGAAGTACCCCGTGTGTCCCATGTGCAAGGAGATCTACGAGTCCATGAGCTCCGGCGACGACGACAAGGGCAAGGGCGACAAGTAAGCCCGACCCGCGGGGCGTGAGGCCTCCAGGGTGCGTTTTGCGCGCCCTGGAGGCTTTTGTGCTGTCCGGGCGTTGCACGGGGTGCGTCTGCCGGTCACAGAGTGGTTGAGACCTCTTGTGGGCGTGTTCATGCAGTCCCTAGCCTCCAAGTGTTGTGCACCGCGAAACCTTCATTGCGCGTGCTGCAACACTCCCTCGGAGGAGCACTCCATGAAGTTGTCCGTCCGCTTTGCCGGGCTCACCGCGCTCGCCGCTCTCCTGGCCACCGCCTGCGCGCCCCAGACCTCCTCGAATTCCTCCTCCGACAAGGACGAGAAGACCGGCACGCTGCGTGTGTGGCTCTTCCAGGAGGTCGGCAACGGTCCCAAGCAGAAGGTCGTCGACTCCGTCGTCGGCGGCTTCGAGAAGGCCCACCAGGGCACGAAGGTCGACGTCGAGTACATCCCGATCGACACCCGGGCCCAGCGCGTCAAGGCCGCCTTCAACGACCCCGCCTCCGCACCCGACGTGATGGAGTACGGCAACACCGACACGGCCGGCTACGTGAAGGACGGCGGACTCCTCGACGTCACGAAGGAGTTCGGCGCGTGGGGCGAGGCGAAGGACACCGACCCGACGGCGAAGCAGTCGGTGACGGTGGAGGGCAAGCTGTACGGCGCCCCGTTCTACGTCGGTGTCCGCGCCCTGTACTACCGCACGGACGTGTTCAGGGAGCTCGGCCTGTCCGTGCCGAGGACGATGGACGAACTCACCTCCACCGCCCGCGAGATACGCGCCGCCAGGCCCGAGCTGTACGGGCTGGTGGTCGGCGGTGCCTACACCTACGGCGCGATGCCGTTCGTGTGGGCCAACGGCGGTGAACTCGCGAACGGCAAGAGCGGCTCGTACGCGTCCGGCATCGACAGCGCTCAGGCCCGCAAGGGCATCAAGGCGTACACGTCCCTCTTCGGCGACGACAACTGCCCGGCCGCCAAGTGCGCGGGCATGGGCGGCAACGACACGATCTCCGCGTTCGCCGCGGGCAAGGCGGGCATGGCGATCGGCGGCGACTTCAGCCACACCGCCGTCGAGGCCGGAAAGGTCAAGGGCAAGTACGCCGTCGTCCCGCTGCCGGGTGTGAAGTCCGGCTCGATCGCACCGGCCTTCGCGGGCGGCAATAACATCGGCGTCCTGAAGAGCACGTCCCACCGCACGCTCGCCGTGCGGCTGATGGAGCAGCTCGATGCTGAGGGGGTTCGTGAAAGCCGTTCCGGAGGCGCTGGAGGAGGCCGCCTACATCGACGGGGCGAGCCGGGCGCGATTCCTCTGGCAGATCCTTTTCCCGCTCGTCCTGCCGGGTCTCGTGGCCACCAGCGTGTTTTCGTTCATCTCCGCCTGGAACGACTTCCTGTTCGCCAAGTCGTTCATCATCAGCGACACCTCGCAGTCGACGCTGCCGATGGCCCTGCTCGTCTTCTACAAGCCCGACGACCCGGACTGGGGCGGAGTCATGGCCGCCTCCACGGTCATGACGATCCCGGTCCTGGTCTTCTTCGTACTCGTACAGCGGCGCCTGGTCTCCGGACTGGGCGGAGCGGTGAAGGACTGACGTGACCGAACTGATCCCGGCGCCCCGCAGCGCCACCGCCGGATCCGGCGAGGTGCGGCTGACGCGGCACTCCCGGCTCTACGCCGACACCGCGACGGAGGGCGTCGGCTGGCGATCCGGGACCTCCTCGCCGAACTCCAGGGTGTCGTCAGGTGGGGTGGCGACACGGAGTCGCCCAAGGAATCGGTCT
>NZ_JBEXSH010000782.1:0-4392 GCF_040613555.1 Streptomyces sp. NPDC006265 | reverse complement strand
GGCCGGGTCGAGCACGGTTCGCCGCCCGGCCCCGGCCAGCAGCGTCCGCCAGCGGGTATCCGGCGTCCACACCGCGGACGCGCGCAGCCCGGCCACGACGAGCCCGATGAGCGCGACGACGCCGAGGGCCCCGACGAGCGGCCCGCCGGGAATCCCCGCCCGGGCCGCCTGCACGTCCACCCAGACCGCGGCCACCGCCACCCACCCGGCGAGCCCGGCGAGCCACCCGCCGCGCAATGCGGTGCGGAAGTCCGCGACGAACTCCCGCCAGCCGCCGCCCTCATGGGCGGTACGGCGCCGCAGGTGCCGCGCCCCGGCCGCGAACGCGGCGGGGTAGGTGACGACTCCCAGTGAGGCCACCGCGATCCACACACCGGTCAGCAGACACTCGGCGAACACCGCGAACCGCTCGGCGAACACCGACTCGCCCCGTGCCTTCACCCGTGTCCCGGCCATGTCCGCCTCAGCCCTTCAGACCCGACGTGGCCATGCCGTCGATCAGATAGCGCTGGAAGGCGAGGAAGAAGGCGAGCACCGGCAGCAGCGCGACCAGTGACATGGCGATCATGCCCCCGTAGTTGGCCAGCCCCTCCTGGTCGACGAACATCTTCAGGCCGAGCGAGACCGTGTACTTGTCGGGCTCGTTGAGGTAGATCAGCGGGCCCATGAAGTCGTTCCAGGAGTTGATGAACGTGAAGATCGCACTGGTGATCAGGGCCGGCCGGCTCAGCGGCAGCACGATCGACCAGTAGATCCGGAAGTGCCCGCAGCCGTCGAGGCGGGCCGCCTCGTCCAGTTCCTTGGGCATGTTGCGCATGAACTGCACCATCAGGAAGACGAAGAACGCCTCGGTGGCCAGGTACTTCCCGAGCAGCAGCGGCGTGTAGGTGTTGATCAGCTCCATGTTGCGGAACAGCACGTACTGCGGGATCAGCAGCACGTGGTACGGCAGCAGGAGCGTGCCGATCATCAGCGTGAACAACAGATTCCGCCCGGCGAACCTGATCCTGGAGAAGGCGTACGCCGTCAGCGAGCAGGACACCAGGATGCCGACGACGGAGCCGACCGCGAGGAGGAGCGAGTTGTAGAAGAAGGTGGAGACGGAGATGTCGGCGATGCCGTCGGCGAGACTCTTGTAGTTGGCGACGACGGGGTCGCTCGGCAGAAGGTCCAGGCTGCCGACGATGTCCTCGCTCTTCTTGAAGGACCCGCCGACGACCCAGACCACCGGGTAGAGAATCACCGCGAGGACCAGCAGGGACCCGAGGTGCCAGGCGAGGGAGCCGGGCAGCTTGTGCCGCAACGCCCCGGAGCCGGACGGCTTGACGTCGGTGGTGGCCTGCGCGCTCATCGGGCGCCCTCCTCGTAGTGCACCCAGCGCTTCTGGGACCAGAACAGCACCGCCGTCACCAGGGCGACCGCGACGAGCAGCAGCCAGGCCATCGCGGAGGCCAGACCCATCCGGCTGTTCTCGAAGCCCTGGACGTAGAGGTAGCAGGTGTAGACCATCGAGCCGTCGGCGGGACCGCAGGCGTTGCCGCCCGCACCGCCGCCGACGATGTACGCCGAGCTGAAGATCTGGAAGGAGTGGATCGTCTCCAGCAGGACGTTGAAGAAGAGGACCGGGGAGATCATCGGCAGCGTGATGTTCCAGAACCGGCGGAACGTGCCCGCCCCGTCGACCTCGGCCGCCTCGTAGAGCTCACGCGGAACCTGCTTGAGACCGGCCAGGAAGATCACCATGGGGGCGCCGAACTGCCAGACGGTGAGCGCCACCAGGCTGTAGATGATCATGTCCGGGTCGCCGGTCCAGCCGCCGACGTCGATGCCGAAGATCTGCTGCGTACGGTCGACGATCGCGTCGTCCGAGAAGATCGCCTTCCAGACGATCGCGACGGAGACGCTCGCGCCGATGAGCGACGGCGCGTAGAAGGCGGCCCGGTAGAAGGCCTGCCCGCGCCGGCTCTGGGCGAGCAGCAGCGCCACGCCGAGGGCGACGATCAGCTTGAGCGGTGTGCCGACGGCGACGTACCAGAGCGTCACCTGCACCGAGTGGCGCCAGCGCGGATCGCCGAACATCTCGGAGAAGTTGTCGAGACCGATCCACTGGGGCGCGTCGAACAGGTTGTAGTCGGTGAAGGCGAAGTAGAGCGAGGCGATCATCGGACCCGCTGTGAGCAGCAGGAACCCGGCGATCCACGGGGACATGAAGAGATAGCCGGCCAGGTTCTCCCGGCGCCGCCGCCGTTTGAGGGCGGCGGGGCGCTCGGGCTTCACCGGACCGTACCGCGGCTCGGAGTCCTGGGACAGGCCCTCCATCGCAGGGGCGTGTGTCACGGCGGTTCCCATCAGGTGCCGAGAGCCGTCTTCGACTCGGTGAAGAACTGCTTGACGGCTTCCGCCACGGACCTCTTGCCCAGGCCCATCTCCTCGGCGATGCGCAGGAACGCCGACTCGCAGATGTCCGCGCCGTTCGGGTGGGGGGTGATCGGTTCGAGGACGCCGGACTTGACCAGGGACTCCTCGTAGGCGGCGATCGCCTGGTTGACCGGGTCGGTCGGCTTGTACGCGTCGAACTGGGCCTGCGTCGCGGGCACGCCCCGGTCGTAGCCCATGATCTTGGCGACCTCGGGGTCGTGCACCATGAAGTCGATGAACTGGGCGACTTCCTTGGGGTGCTGGGTGCGCTTGGAGGCGCTCAGCATCAGGGAGCCGAGGTACTGGCCGGTCTTCTTGCCGTCCGTCGTCGGGATCGGGGCCAGCCCGTACTCGCTCTTGCCCTCGGAGGTGTAGCGGACGGTGAAGTTGTCCCAGGTGTACTCGCCACCGGAGAGCTCCGCTGCGAGCGCCGACTTGGGCTTGATCTGGGCGACCTTCTTGGGGTCGGAGTAGAGACCCTCCTCGACGCCCTTCCTGGCCTTCGTCCACCAGTCCGTCAGGTCCGCCTCGGTGAAGCCGAGTCCCTCCTCGGTGAAGAACGCCTTGCCGTTCTGGCGCAGGTACAGGTCGTAGAGGTACATGGTGCCGTACATGCCGCTGTCGCCGGCGCGGCCCGTCTTGTCGCGGATCTTCTTCATCGCCGCGTCGAAATCGTCCCAGGTCCAGCCCTGCTCCGGCTTGATGCCGGCGCGGGTGTAGACGGGCTTGTCGATGACGAGCGCCATCGAGTTGGAACCGACCGGAACGCCGAGGAGCTTGCCGTCGATCTCGCCGAACTTCTCGAGGCCCGCGCGGAATCCCTCCATCCGGAGGTTGCCGGCCTCGGCCTGCTCGCTGAGATCAAGCAGGACGTTCTTCGCGTCGTATTTCCGGAGGAAGCCGATCGCATTCTGGAACACGTCCGGCGGATTTCCGCCGGAGGCCTGGGTGTTGAACTTCTTCCAGAAGTCGAGATAGGGCTGGAAGTCCGTTTTCACCTTGATCTTCGGGTACTTCTTGTGGAAGAGCTCAATCGTCTTGTTGATTCTCTCGGCACGATCCTCCGCACCCCACCACGCGTAACGGATCGTCACCGTCCCGTCCGCGGAGGTCCCTCCGTCACCGCCGCACCCGGTCGTCGCGGCCAACCCCACCGTGGCTGCCGTGGCTCCGGCCGCCTTCAGGATCGTACGCCTCTCAACATTCCTGCCGTTCACCACGGTTGGACCTCCCCGCACGTCGTCCCGCTCGCATGAATCGTTTCAAGTAAGCGCTTGCTGGCACAAGGTACGGAGGGGCTGAGAGTGCGTCAATGATTCGGACGAGATTTTCTTACCGCGGCGGTGGGTGACGGAGGAGGCCCAGGAGGTGGGGCCCGGGACGGGGTCCGGCGATGTCGCTGGTGACGGCGGGGTGACCGAAGCGCCGAACGAGGAGGGGCGAGTCGGGCTGTTTTCGGGCGCGACCGAAACTCGACAGTGGGGGTGGCGGGAGGAGTTGCCGAGGCGAGGGTTCGTTCTTGGCCATGCGGCGTTGGATGGGGCGTAGGGGGCCGGTCTGCTCGGGAGGGGGAGGGCTTGGTCGGGTGAGCCGACGGGGCGGCGGCATGGCCGGACCGACATCCGGGACTCGGCGGTCGGGCGGGCCGACCGGCGCCTCCCGGCCTCGGCCTGATCAACCCGTGGAGGCGCTCCCCAGGCCGTCACGGCGCCCGTCGGTCCGACGGCAGCACGAGCGCCGACCCCTTACGCGGAGCTTCCGGCACGGCCCGTCCGACAGAGGGCGTGGCAGCACTCGGCGGTAGGAACTCTGCGTTACCGGGCGGCCTCGAGCGCCCGATGAACCACCGCTGTCGGACACCTCGAAGTTCCAGCCCTCACGGAGCCCGGCGCACGATGCACGGCGCCCTGACGCACACAACGACGTCCGGGCCCCAGCCCGCCCGCGCGTGGGGGGTGGGTCTGTGGGGGGGGT
>NZ_JBEXSH010000781.1:0-4401 GCF_040613555.1 Streptomyces sp. NPDC006265 | reverse complement strand
GTCATCGCGGCCGTGTTCCTGGGGCTCGGGTTGTGGCAGGTGCGCTGGCAGCGACGTCTTGTGGTGCTCTCCAACAAGTCCGTCGGCGAGCGTGGCGTTCGCGGTCCGAAGGAAGTCCGCCGTCTCGAAGCTCGCCGCCCCGGACTCCAGATCGGCCCCGGCGAGGTGGTACCGGACGGTGTCCACGCCGATGGCGGGCGACGCGGCGATGTCCGCCGCCCAGATGGCGTGCCGGGCGCTGGTGGAGAACTTCCGCCCGGCCAGCCGGTAGAAGTTGTTGATCAGGCACCGGTCGTACGGCTTCATGCCGCCGTGCAGCAGGCTGGTGCCGACGATCGAGACCAGGGTGGGGATCACGTTGTCGACCCCCAGGGTGGTGATGGTGGTGACTCCGGAGTCCGGGTCGAAGGCGTTCACGCCGGTGCCGGAGAGCCGGCCGTGGACGGCGCCGGCGAGGCGGGCGAACATGAAGATCCCGGCGTACGGGAAGAGGGCGCGCGGCACGTCCGGCTCGGCCGCGGGCAGCGGAAGTCCCCACGTCTGCGGGGCGCTCAGCCGTACGGTCAGGCCG
Source organism: Streptomyces sp. NPDC006265 (assembly GCF_040613555.1). Taxonomy (NCBI): domain Bacteria; kingdom Bacillati; phylum Actinomycetota; class Actinomycetes; order Kitasatosporales; family Streptomycetaceae; genus Streptomyces; species Streptomyces sp. NPDC006265. Next base: position 3,830 of record NZ_JBEXSH010000781.1, on the reverse strand, counting down.
TCGCGCTCCAGGAAGCGCGCCACGGTCGCCCGGTAGCGGTCGGCGACGCCCAGGTCCACGAGCGTGGAGTCCAGGAGGGCGCGGTCCGGCAGCCGCAGGAAGAGGCTGGAGATCTCCCGCCAGGTCAGCGGCCCCTCGTCGAGCAGGGGGCGCGGCTCGACGACCGACTGGGGCAGGAAGTGCGCACTGCACTCCTCGCAGAAGTAACTGGCGATGCCCGCACCGCACTCGGGGCAGCGGCCCTGGAGCCAGCCGCCCACCACCCAGCGGTCCGACGCCGCGCAGTGGGGCACACGCTCGGTGCGCGTCAGCACCGCGCCCCGGGCCGTCAGCCGCTCGATCGAGGCGGCGACCTCCTGCTCGAACTGCTCTCGCCAGGGCTGCTGATCGGGGACGATGAACGCGTCGACGCCGATGCGCAGCGCGGCCAAGTCGTCCTGGATGCGCTGTCCGTAGCGGGCGGCGACCTCGACGGGTGTGGAGTCCTCGGCGTGCGCCTTGAGCGCCACGTACGACTCGTACACATCGCTGCCGGTGATCACCAATGGCAGGTCGCCGCGGACCCGCAGATGCCGCGCGATCATGTCCGACCACAGGAACGGGCCGCCGATGTGGCCGAGGTGCAGGGGGCCGTTGGGCGTGGCCTCGGGCGGTACCAGGAGGTAGTGCCGGGGGGTGTGCGTGTCCCCGGTCAGCAGGCTCATGTTCGCGGTCTCCCGTCGAGCAGGTTCAGTGCGTCCTCGGCCATGGCCGGGGCGAGTCGGTAGCCGGAGCCGGAGCCGCCGATGGCCATGACCACGTCGTCGCCGCCGACCGTGTCCACGACCGGCAGATGGCCGGGGGTGAAGCAGTCGCTGAAGGCCCGGCCGCCCAGCAGATGCGGCAGGAATCCCGGTACGTGCCGGGCGAGCAGGGCCAGGGCGAGTTCCCGGTCGCGGGCGTCGATGACGAGCGGTTCGTCGGGGCCGCGGTCCCAGTCGGGCGAGGTGATGCTGAAGATCCAGTGGCCGCCGGGGCGGTGGGGCAGCAGGAAGGCGTCGGCATCCTCCAGGACGAGTGCCGGGGCGCCCGGCGGTGGCGGCGTCATGAGGTGGAACGCCACCACCTTCTTGACCCGGGCCCCGCACTCGCGGGCCGCCGCCGCCACCGGGCCGTCGAGGACCCAGGGGCCTGGCGCGAGGACCGCCTTGGCGGCGGTGATCCGGCCGCCGTCGGCGGCGACCAGTTCGACGCGCCCGCCCGTACGGCGTACGTCGGTGACCCGGAAGCCCTCCAGGAGGGTGTTGTCCGGGCGGCCGAGGACCGCGACGAGAAGCCGGTCGGTGAGCCATTGAGGCTGACCCACCGTCATGGGGGCGGTAGACAGGATGCCTTGGTCGTCGTCGTGGGCGAGCCCGGGGAACGTCCGTTCGAGCAGGGCCCGCTGCTCCCTGGTGACCGGCCGGGTGCGACGGCCGTCGGCCATGGTCGCGTCGAGGGCGGCCGTGTTCTCGCGCGCCACCAGCCAGCGGACGTCGACCGGCGCGCGTCCGGCGTCGCCGAGTCCGGCGGCGAGCTCGTCGAAGAGCACGGTGCTGCGGGCGGCCAGGGCGCGCTGGGCCGGGTTGTGCCCTGTGGGCGTGTCGAACCCGGCCGAGTATCGGGTCGCGCCCGTTCCCCGTCCGGCGTGCGTGATCACGGCGACGCGGCGGCCCGGGTCCCGGCGCACGGCGTAGTACGCGGCGAGGGCACCGACCGCGCCCGCGCCGACGACGGCGAGGTCGTAGTGGGGCGCCCCACCGGTCCCGGTGGTGCGCTCACTCATCGGGCGCCGACCACCAGAAGGAGTAGATGACCAGTTCCTCGCCCTGGTCGGCGAAGATTTCGTGGACGGCCTGCGAGGCGAAGCCCACCAGGGAGCCGGGCCCGACGAGCGACCGTTCGCCGTCCACCTCCAGGGTGCCGGATCCGGCGTGGACCACCCAGATCTCCTGGACCGCGTGCTGGTCGGGCGAGCTGGTCCCGCCCGGCGGCACGGTGAAGCGGGCGGCCTTGAACGGCACGCGGGGGAGGACCGAACGGGCGAAGTCCGCCTCGGCGACGGTCACTCCGTCGGGTTCCACCTCGGTCGGAGCGAAGGGGACCAGGACGCCGACCGCCTCGGCCTGGAACTGCGGGACCTGACGAGCGGTCATACCGGATACCTCGTTTCACCCAGCATGCTGTTGAGGATGACCGCGCTGCGCCAGGCGAGCAGGCTGAGATTGGGATCGGCCACGCCCCAGGAGTGCCGGGCGCCGTTCTGGAGGTAGATCCGGTTCTCCGCGGGCCCGTCCCATGCGACCGAGAAGTCGTCGCCGACGACGAGCATCCCGTTGTCCCGCCGCAGCCGAGCGTCCAGCGGAGCCATGAAGTCCGCCAGCGCGTAGGCGTATCCGGTGCTCAGGATCACGATGTCGGCCGCGAGCACAGCGGGTGCGTCGTCCGGGCCCGAGGACTCGACGGCGAGCTTCCATTCGTCGGGGCCACCGTCGATCGCGGTGACCGCGCAGTCCGACAGGAAGCGCAGCCTGCCGGGGTTGTTCTCGATGAACTCGTCGCGGTAGCTCAACCGGTAGATGTCCTGGAGGACTTGGAGGTCGATGCCGTCGCTGGTGTACTTCTGCCGCTCCAGGAGTCGCGTCTTGTGGTCGGAGGGCAGCGCGTGGAAGCGGCGTACGTAGCCGGGTGTGTAGAGGTCGTTGGCGAAGGGCGAGTCGTCCATGGGCAGGAACGACGAGCGCCGGCTGACCCAGGTGATGCTCCCGGGGGCCGCGCCGGCCGCCAGGTGGCGCACGATCTCCGCGCCGCTCTGGCCGCCGCCGACCACGACGACCCGCCGTCCGGTCACCTCGGGGGCCCGCAGCAGGAACTCCCCGGAGTGGAAGACGGTGGGGCCGAGTAAGGGACGGAACGGCTCGGGGACGGACGGAGTGAGCCCGGTGCCGAGCACGAGGTGACGCGCCGTCACTTCCTGCTCGCCGGTGCGGAGGTGGAAAGCCCCGTCGTGGAAGTCCACGCTGTGTACGTCCGCCCCGAACGTCAGGCTCGGCAGCCGCCCGGCGACCCACTGGAGGTACTGGTTGAACTCGACGCGCAGGACGGCCGGGAAGTCCGCGGCCAGGAACCGGTAGAGCCGGCCCTCACTCGCCAGGAACGACAGGAACGAGAAGGGGCTGGTCGGATCGACCAGTGTCACCAGGTCCTTGAGCAGCGAAACCTGGAGGGTGGCCTCGGGAAGCAGCAGTCCGGGGTGCCAGGAGAAACTCTCACAGCGTTCCAGGTGGGCGCCGCGCAGCCCTTCGACCGGATGCGCGAGCGCGGCGAGGCTCATGTTCGCGGGGCCGATGCCGACGGCCGCGTAGTCGAGTACGGGTGCGTTCATGGTGGGAACCGCCGGGTCAGGCCGGGACGACGAGGTCGCCGAGCGCATGCCAGAGGTCCACGGCGCCCTGCGGCGAGTCGGCGGTGAACAGGGCGTGGCCAAGGCGCGAGCGGCAGTCCTCGACGCCCGGGATGGTCTCGCCCGGCGCGAAGTACACGGCGGTCTCGGTGACTTCCGGCAGGGCCTCCAGCTCCGGCCACCCGGTGAGCTCCCGGTACGAGGAGCGGCCCGCGGCGGAGAAGAAGCGGATACCGGCGCTCTCGGCCTGCGGCCGCGCGAAGGCCCCGGCCGCCTCCAGGCCGACGCCGAGCGCGGTGGCGACGGCCACCCTGGGCAGGCTGACGCCGGTCACGAGCCGCAGCAGCTCCACGATCCGGTCGCCCGGCAGCCGGGCGCCGAGCTCGCTGAGCACCGGACCGTCGGCGCT
>NZ_JBEXSH010000780.1:0-4403 GCF_040613555.1 Streptomyces sp. NPDC006265 | reverse complement strand
CGCTCCCCCGAGCTCTCGACTCCGCTCGAGCAGGGGGTACCCCCACTCGCCGCACCGGCCGAAACCCCACGTACGTCCAGTACGAGGGCTTCCGGGGCCTCGCCAGCGCCGGCGTGGACGTCCTGCGGGTCGGCGTGCTGCCGACCCCCGCCGTGGCCCACCTGACCGGGGAGCTCGGCGCCGACCTCGGTGTGATGCTCTCCGCGAGCCACAACGCCATGCCCGACAACGGCATCAAGTTCTTCGCCCGCGGTGGGCACAAGCTCGCCGACGAGCTGGAGGACCGGATCGAGTCCGTCTACGAGGAGCACCGCACCGGCGCCCCGTGGGACCGGCCGACCGGGTCCGGAGTGGGCCGCGTAGGCGACTACGAGGAGGGCTCCGACCGGTACGTCGCGCATCTGCTGGGTGTCCTGCCCAACCGGCTCGACGGGCTGAAGGTCGTCCTCGACGAGGCGCACGGCGCCGCCGCCCGGGTGTCGCCGGAGGCGTTCCAGCAGGCCGGTGCCGAGGTCGTCACGATCGGGGCCGAGCCCGACGGGCTCAACATCAACGACGGGTGCGGTTCGACGCACCTGGACAAGATCAAGGCCGCCGTCGTCGAGCACGGGGCCGATCTCGGCATCGCGCACGACGGTGACGCCGACCGGTGCCTCGCCGTCGACCACACCGGTGCGGAGGTGGACGGGGACCAGATCCTCGCCGTGCTCGCGCTGGCGATGCGGGAGCGGTCCGTGCTGCGGTCCGACACGGTCGTCGCCACGGTGATGTCCAACCTCGGGTTCAAGCTCGCCATGGAGCGGGAGGGCATCCGGCTGGTGCAGACCGCCGTCGGTGACCGGTACGTGCTCGAGGAGATGAAGCAGCACGGGTTCGCCCTCGGGGGCGAGCAGTCCGGGCACGTCATCGTCCTCGACCACGCGACGACCGGCGACGGGACGCTGACCGGGCTGCTGCTGGCGGCGCGGGTGGCTCAGAGCGGGCGGACGCTTGCGGATCTCGCCGGTGTCATGGAGCGGCTGCCGCAGGTGCTGATCAATGTGCCGGATGTCGACAGGACGCGGGTGGGGACGTCCGCGGAGCTGTCGGCGGCGGTTTCGGATGCGGAGCGGGAGCTCGGGGAGACCGGGCGGGTGCTGCTGCGGCCCTCCGGGACGGAGCAGTTGGTTCGCGTGATGGTCGAGGCGGCTGATATCGAGCAGGCTCGGTCTGTTGCGGGGCGGTTGGCCGATGCGGTGAAGTCCGCGCTCGGGTAGTGAACCGGGAAGGGGGTGGGGCTGCGGTTGGCCGCGGGCTGACCGTCCGTCGTGGCGTGTCGCGCAGTTCCCCGCGCCCCCTGGGGCACTGGTCCCCAAGCCCCTTCCAGTGCCGCGGCAGGCACCGTTTGCCCGTTGCGGGCGGTACCCGTCAGCACGACGAGGCGGGTGGTGCCGAGCGCTTCTCGATCAGCCGGACCACCTCGTCGGTCCGGTCGGACGGTGTGATCAGACGCAGATGGAGCATGGCGCCCGTCTGATCCGCCTTCTCGACCGGCGTCACAACTTGCGCAGGCTGAGCCGTTGCACCTTGTGGTCCGGGCCCTTGCGCAGGACGAGGGCGGCGCGGCCGCGGGTCGGGGCGATGTTCTCGACCAGGTTGGGCCGGTTGATCGTGCGCCACATGGTGCGGGCGTAGTCGAGGGCCTCCTCCTCGGAGACCTGGGTGTATTTGCGGAAGTACGAGGAGGGGTTCTGGAAGGCGGTCGCACGCAGCTTGCGGAAGCGGTTGAGGTACCAGGTCTCGACGTCCTCGACACGGGCGTCGACGTACACGCTGAAGTCGAAGTAGTCGGCGAGACCGACCCGGGTGCGGCCGTCCTTGCCGGGCAGGGCCGGCTGGAGGACGTTCAGGCCCTCGACGATCAGGATGTCCGGGCGGCGGACCGTGAGCCTCTTGTCGGGGACGATGTCGTAGATCAGGTGGGAGTAGACGGGCGCGGTGACCTCGTCCTTGCCGGCCTTGATGTCGGCGACGAAGCGAGTCAGGGCGCGGCGGTCGTAGGACTCCGGGAAGCCCTTGCGGGACATCAGGCCGCGGGCCTTGAGCTCTTTGGTGGGGAGCAGGAAGCCGTCGGTGGTGACCAGCTCGACGCGCGGGTGCTCGGGCCAGCGGGAGAGCAGGGCCTGGAGGAGGCGGGCGACCGTCGACTTGCCCACGGCGACCGAGCCGGCCACTCCTATGACGAAGGGGGTGCCCGACTGGGAGCCCTGTTCGCCCAGGAACGTGTTCAGCGCGCCTCTGAGCCCGTCGGTGGCACCGACGTAGAGATTGAGCAGGCGGGACAGTGGGAGATAGATGTCCCGCACCTCGTCGAGGTCGATCACGTCGCCGAGACCGCGCAGCTTCTCGACCTCCTCGGCCGTGAGCGGCAGCGGCGTCTTGTCGCGCAGCGCGCTCCACTCGGCTCGGGTGAGGTCGACGTAGGGAGTCGCCTCCGGGCGGGGCCGGTGGGCGCTCCGTGGCATCGAGGAGACCGGAGAGATCACAGTCCATTGTTACGGGCGTACGAACGGATGGTGGGGTGGGATCCGTCACGCACGCTCTTCAGGTCGGTTCATCGGGGAGAAAACCGGCCAAGAGGAGGAATGTCGGTGGCGTGCGTCACAGCTGTGGGAAGGGTGAGCCCAGGCCGGGGTTCACGAACCCCAGGGGTGCCCCATGACGTATGCGATAGAGGCGGAAGGTCTGGTCAAACGGTTCAGGGATGCCGAGGCGCTGGCGGTTGTCGACCTGGCGGCCGGCAAGGGCACGGTGCTCGGGCTGCTGGGCCCAAGGGCGCGGGCAGGACGACGGCGGTGCGGATCTTCGCAACGCTGCTCCGGCCCGACGGAGGCAGGGCCCGGGTGGCCGGCCACGATGTGGTCCGGGAGGCCGGGGTCGTTGCTCCCTCGCCGGGCTGACCGGGCAGTACGGGGCGGTCGACGCGAACCTGACCGGCACCGAGAACCTGCTGTTCACCGGCCGGCTGCTGGGGCTGGTCGAACGCGTCGGTCCCCTTGGCCGGGTCGCCGGCCCGGCCGATACGACGATGATGAGACAGGCGCGGGTGGTGCGGGCTTCCTACATCCACGGTGCTGGGCCGGTGTGGGTCGCCCAGGCCGCGAGTGCTGCGTGATCGAACAGGCGGATTCCGTGCTGTGTGCCGTAGTTGATGGCGGGCTGGGTGAAGACGGATGTGGTGACGACTGCGGCGACCTGTGCGCCGTGGACGCTGAAGCAGGTGCCGCCGAACCGCTGGAGGTCCGGGCTGCCGACTTTGGTGGTGGGACCGTAACGCTTGCACTGGACCACGATGTGCCGCCCGTCGGGCGCGGTGGCGAGGACGTCGGCGCCGAGGTCGCCGGCCCCTCCGACGACCCGCGCGTCGGTGCAGCCGTCGCGCTCGCAGAGGAAGGCGATGGCCTGCTCGAATTCGCGCGGGTTCATCGCGTGGTAGCGGGTGATCTCGGTGGACTGGATCGCCTGGAGCCGTCGCTGTTCGGTCGCCTGGCGGATGTTGTACCTGGAGTGTGCGACGAGACCGCCGGCGAACAGGACCAGCGGCAGGAGGGCTGCCGCTCCCAGTCCGTCGGCCACCATGACCAGGGCCAAGCTCCCTGCCATGAGGGCGGCGATGGCGTAGGCGCAGCCTGCGCAGCCCGACGGCTCGGACTGTTGCTCTCGTCGGCGTGCGGGCGCGCTCAATATCTCCTCCGGGTCGCTGGTGCTGGGGGAATCATGCAGGGGTGTGAGCGCCGCGGACAGACCGTGTGTCCGTTCTGTGACGCAGTAAGGTCGACGCGCGGTGTGTGTCGGCGGACCGCACAGGTCCGCCCGGGCGCCCGACCGTGGTGCGGCGCCCGGGCCTTCTCGGTGAGTGGGGTGCCGCCTCAGGTCCTGCCCCGGCCGTACCGCTGTCGGGTGGGAAAGGGCCGTCACCGATCTCTCACCGACAGGGAACATGACCTCGACCGGTCTTCGCTCGGCGAGCAGCCGAGTCCCTGCACGGGGAGGTACTCCAAGTCGTCGCGCTGAGCAGCCACCCGGGACGGCCCGATCTCTTCCGTTACGGTCAGGTTTCCAGGTAGGCGGTTCAGGCGACGGACCCTCCCTCGAATTTCCGATTTCGGGCACGATGGGGGGCTTTCGCGAGGGCGTCGGCCCGTAGGCTGCGCCCTATGTGCGGAATCGTGGGATACGTGGGGCCGCAGTCGGCGCTCGATGTCGTGATGGCCGGGCTGAAGCGGCTGGAGTACCGGGGCTACGACTCGGCGGGCGTCGCCGTCCTGGCCGACGGCGGGCTGGCGGCGGCCAAGAAGGCCGGCAAGCTCCTCAACCTGGCACGCCCCCGGTTACGTGTACGACTACACCAAGTGGTTCGGCAA
>NZ_JBEXSH010000779.1:0-4431 GCF_040613555.1 Streptomyces sp. NPDC006265 | reverse complement strand
GTGGCGATCACCAACGTCTGCCTCGGTCAGGCCCAGCTCGAACTCCACCGCCCTGCCGAGGCAATCGAGTCGGGTCGCACGGAGTCGGCGCCCAGAACAGGGCGGACCGGCGGGACGTACTGGGGCCCGGCGGGCCGACCGGCGCCGCCGGGCAGACGGATCGATCGGATCGAGCAGGGACGGAAACGGACATGGGTGAACGGCAGAGCGACGGCGGGCCGTCCGGCCGTGGTTCCCGGCACGCCCTCCTCGACGCCGACGTCGAGGCACTGATCGTCGCCTCCCTCATCCGGGACGGTGTCGACGCCGAGGCCGAGCAGCGGGCCGTGGCCGCCTTCCGGGCCGCCCGGGACGCCGGGGTCCTGCGCACGCGCACGCGCCGCAGGGACGACTGGCGCGCCCGGGAACGGCGGCGCCTCGGGCGGTCCCTGAAGACGACGCTCTCCGTGCTGCTCGCCAGTCTCACGCTGGGCGGTGTCGCCGTGGCGGCGATCGGCGTGGCGGGATCGCCGGAGGAAGGCACGAAGGACACCCCCGGGCGCAAGCCGGCCCCGAGCAGCGCCCCGCGCGACTCGTCGGAGCAGCCGTCTCGTGACAGCCACAGCCCCGGCCCCGGCTCCTCACCGGACCGGCCCGCCCCTGCCCAGGACACCGAGGCCCACTGCCGCGCCTACGAGCGGGTCGGCCGGCGCGGCACGGCCATGGAGGCGACGTCCTGGCAGCGTCTGGTGGCCGCCGCGGGCGGTGAGAGGAACGTCACGGCGTACTGCGCCGGACAACTGGAGGAGCCGAGGAGCAGGAGCGGTGGCTCCGGGAACAGTGGTTCCGCCAAGGACGACGGCGCCCCCGCCGCGCACGACGGTACGGGCAACGGGTCGGGCAACGGCTTGGACACCGGCTCGGGCAAGAGCCGGAGCGAGAGCAAGCGCTCCCAGCCCAACGGCCGTCACCAGTAGGGGATTTCGCGAGCACCGCCTGTCGCGGCCGGCCGGTCGCGCCGACCCGCAGGGGCCCGCCTCGGCAACGGCCGGGGCCGCCACCCCCCACAGGAGAGGCCCCGGCCGTCGCGCGGCACGGGCCGCGCGGCGGCCCGTACTTCCTACAGCGCCCCGTGTGCGTTTTCTGTCACACCCCACCGCGTCACGGCTTAGTTGCATCTCGGACGGACATGGACGGGGCATGGTTTCAGGTCGTAACGTGCCATTCGCGCCAACAGCGAAGGCGGCGAGACCACCGCAACCACCTGCGGGCTTGTGACCGCAACCACCAATTGAGCAACCACTACGGCGAGAACCCGGCCCGCGAAAGCGGCGCCGGTTTAGGCGCAGAAGGGCGCGCGGTGCTGGGGGACGACGCGGAGCTGACCGCCGCGGTGCGCGCGGCACAGGACGGAGACGAAGACGCGTTCCGGACTGTGTACCGCACCGTGCATCCGCGGCTGCTCGGGTACGTACGGACGCTGGTCGGCGACCCCGACGCCGAGGACGTGACGTCCGAGGCGTGGCTTCAGATAGCCCGCGATCTCGAGCGGTTCACCGGCGACGCGGACCGGTTCCGCGGCTGGGCCGCCCGGATCGCCCGCAACCGTGCCCTGGACCACATACGTATGCGCGGGCGCCGGCCCGCGATCGGCGGTGACGAGACCGAGCTGACCGGCCGTGCCGCCGAGTCGGACACCGCCGGCGAGGCCATCGAGGCGCTCGCCACCGACGGCACGTTCTCCCTGATCTCCCGGCTGCCGCAGGACCAGGCCGAAGCGGTCGTGCTGCGCGTGGTGGTGGGGCTCGACGCGAAGACCGCCGCCGAGGCGCTCGGCAAGCGCCCGGGCGCGGTCCGCACGGCGGCGCACCGCGGTCTGAAGCGGCTCGCCGAACTGCTCGGCGACGACCCGCAGGCCGATCCGGAATCGGCCGGGGTGCTCGACGCCCTGCCGCCCCAGCGAGAACCGCGTGGCGGTGCCGTGACGTCCGCAGGTGTGACGCATAGCCTTGTGCGGACGCAGAAGGATGTGTGATGGCCGACGAGCAGTACAGGTGGCTGGACCGCGAAACGGCGGAGCGTTTGCTGAGCGGAGAGCCACTCGGAGCTGTCGAAGGCGCCGGCCGGGACCAGGCCGAACACCTCGCCAGGACCCTCGGCGCACTGTCCGCCACACCCCCGCTGACCAGCGATGAACTCCCCGGCGAGGCCGCCGCGGTGGCCGCTTTCCGCAAGGCCCGCGCGGAACGCGCCGACGCGGCCGCGGCTCATGCGGCCACCGGCGGACGCGCCGCGGCAGACGTCTCCGACGCGGGGCTGGTCCGGATCGGAACCCCCGGCGACATCGGCACCGGCACTGCCCGGCCGCCCCGCTGGGCCCGTCCCGCCCGCCTCGCCCTGGCCGCCGTGCTGGCGGTCGGCATGGTCGGCGGGGTGGCCCTCGCGGCCGGAACCGGAGCCCTGACTGCACCGTTCGGCGACGACGAGCCCGACCCCGGCGCCTCCGTCTCGGCCTCCGTCACCCATCCCGAACGCCCGCTGGTGTCGCCGTCACCGGGCGACACCGCGCGGGGCGGATCCACCCCAGACGACTCCCCGGGCGGCTCGTCGAAGGGCGGGGCCGGTGCCCAGGGCCGGGACGAGGAGCGCGACGACGCGGCCCCGAAGCCGGACGACCGGAAGGACGGCTCCGGCGACCACCGCGGGGAGATCACCGCCGCCTGCCGCGACCTCGGCGACGGCAAGCGGCTGGACCCCGACCGCAGGCGTGCCCTGCGGGACGCGGCGGGCGGCCTCCGGGTGTGGAAGTACTGCAAGGGCGTTCTGTCGTCGGCCGCCCCCCGCTCCAGTGGGCGCGGGAGCGACGACCACGCGGACAAGGGCCGGCACCAGGGCAAGGGCACCGGCCGGGACCGCAGCCAGGACCCGAAGCCGGACCCGAAGGAGGACCGGAAGCAGGACAAGGCCGAGCGGAAGGCCGAGAAGCGGGCCGAGAGGAAGGAAGACGACGATGACGACGCGGACCACGGCGGCTTCCGGACCTCTCTCGCACCGCTGCGACCTGCGGCTTCGCACTCCGTGAAAATCGTCTGGCCGACGGTGTGACGTTTTCGGCCGCCCCGGCGCAGTAATGAGTGAGCCGACTGGTCATCGGCCGTCGCACAGAGCCGGGGTTCCCCCCGTACCTACGGCTCGTGCACTGAGCGCGGGCGGGACACGTTCCCCCGGTCCCGCCCGCGCCCCTTACTCCCTCTCCCGCTTACTCCCCCTCCCGCTTACTCCCTCTCCCGCGTCACCAGGACACGACGACCCTGTCGCCGTTGCGGACCTGCGCGAACAGCTCCGCGATCGCCTGCTCGTCCCGTACGTTGACGCAGCCGTGCGAGCCGCCCGCGTAACCCCGGGCGGCGAAGTCAGCCGAGAAGTGCACGGCCTGACCGCCGCTGAAGAACATCGCGTAGGGCATGGGCGAGTCGTAGAGCGTCGAGACGTGGTCGCGGGACTTCCAGTAGACGGAGAAGACGCCCTCCCGGGTCGGTGTGCCCTGCGAGCCGAAGCGGACCGCCATCGTCGACACGGTCCGCCCGTCGATCATCCAGCGCAGTGTCCTGCTGGTCTTGTCGATGCACAGCACCCGGCCGGTCCGGCAGCGCGCGTCCGGCGGGTCGGCCTGCTGGCCGCCCATCAGGTACAGGTCCCACCGGCCCGGCTCGCGCGTCATGCGCACCAGCCGCTGCCAGGTGACGGCGTCGGTCTTCCCGGTGCGCGGCAGCCCGCGCTTGCCCTGGAACCCGCTGACCGCCCGCTCCGTCTGTTCACCGTACGTCCCGGTCGGCCCCTCGAACAGCCAGGCGACCTGCCGCAGCCGGGCCTGGAGCTCCCGGACGTCCCGGCCGGTGTCGCCGCGGGACCACAGCACGCGGGGCGGGGCAGGTGCGGCACTCGGCTTGTCGTCGTCCGGCGCGGGCGCGGCGCTCGGCGCGCCGCCGCCCGGGGCGGGCGTGCTGTCCGGTGCCGGGGTGCCGCTGGGCAGTTCGATGTGCACCGGCGAGCGGCGCTTGCCCTCGCCGTCGGGGGTCTGCACCGTGCAGCCGGTCAGCGCGGCCAGCACGGCGAGTCCCGCTACGAACGCTCTTCCCATGCCCGTGGTACGCACACGGCCCCCCGCTCGTCTCACCGGTGTGCCCGGATGTCACCTGAGATGTTCCCCGGGCGTGACCGTTCGCGAACCAGGGGGCATGGTGGTGAGCGAGGTCACTGCTCTGCGGGAGGCACACCACCATGGCGCGTGAGTCGGAGTCCGGACTGCCGATCGAGCCGGTTTACGGGCCGCAGGCTCTTGAGGGCTGGGATGCGGCGGAGAAGCTGGGGGAGCCGGGGGCGTTCCCGTATACCCGTGGTGTGTATCGGTCGATGTATACGGGTCGTCCGTGGACGATGCGTCAGTACGCG
>NZ_JBEXSH010000778.1:0-4438 GCF_040613555.1 Streptomyces sp. NPDC006265 | reverse complement strand
AATCCTGGCCTACCTGGCGTCCGGCGCGAGAGCGCAGCGCTGGCTGTCCGCCGTGTCCGCGGTGACCTCGCTCGGGGTCGGGATGGCCACCGTCTGAGTCACTCACGTCGCCGTCCTCACCGCGGCGTCAGAGGAAGCAGTGAGGCAGGGCGTTGCATGCCAGTGCCATACGGCCAGGCTACCGGCTGCCGCCGAACGTCACGACGAGCCGTCCGTCCGAGGCGAACGACCAGCGCAGGGCACCGGCGTAGGAGGAGCAGCGGGAGCCGTTCGAGCCGGACCAGAACTGGTTGGAGCTGTCGGTGTTGCCGATGATCCGGTCGTTCGAGCCGCTGTCGCAGGAGGTGTTGGAGCGGAACACCGACGTACTGCCGGAGTCGAAGTTGAAGTTGCGCTGCGCGTTGCCGACGCTGACGTTGTCCGAGATCTGCATCGGGCCGGTGTTGCTGTTGTAGGTGAAGCCGTGCTTGCCGTTGCCGTAGGCGATGCTGCGCCGGACGACGTGGCCGACGCCGATGTCCTCGCCGCCGAGCTTGTAGCCGTTGCGGTCGCCGTTGCCGGCCTGGGAGCCGTCGCTGAGAGTGCCGTTGCCGAAGGCGAGGGAGTCCTCGATGGTCACCGCGCCGATGGGGCCGGTGTCCGGCTTGGTGTAGAGGTCGTAGCCGTCGTCGATGTTGTGGTGGGACACGGTGTAGCGGAAGACGTTGCCGGGGCCGACGGTGAGCTTCGGTGCGAAGCCGTCCGCGTCCTCGCCGTCGGAGTCGGCGTTGTCGTGCGACTCGGCGCTGACGATGAGGTTGCGGGACGGCCACTGGTCCTTGGGCGTGCTGGACAGCGCCCGTGACAGCTGGAGCCCCGAGTCGCGGTTGAAGCGTGTCACCGTGCGCTCGATGACGTTGTCGCTGCCGCTGAGGAAGATGCCGTTGTCACCGGCCCGTTCGACGACGAGTCCCTTGACGTGCCAGTGGTTCGCGTTGACGGCGAGGCCGCGGTTGGCCGGGGCCTCGCTCTGGGCGGCGAAGTTAAGCACGGGCGTCTCGCCCGGGTAGGCGAACAGTTCCGTGCGGTCGCCGGATGTGCCGTTCCGGCCGGCCGGAATGGTGACGGTCTGGGAGTAGCGGTAGGTCCCGCCGCGTAGGTAGATGGTCCCGCCGGCCGTGACGCGGCTGATCGCGGAGGTGAGTGTCGTCGGGCTGGACTCCGTGCCGGCCGCGCCGTCGCTGCCGTTCGGCGACACGTACAGGACCGGTCCGGTGGGCTGCGGCTCGCTGCCGCCCGTCTCCACGTCGACGTAGTCGATGTTGGGCAGGCCGGCGGAGGCCGTCGGGTTCAGCCGGACGGTGTTGCTGCCGGACCGCAGCGGCACGGTGAGGGTCTTGGTCGCCCAGGTGCTCCAGGCGCCGGTGCCCTCGAAGGACGCCGTGCCGGCCGTCGAGCCGTTGACCACGAGGCCGGCGGCGCGCGCGGAGGCCGTGCCGTTGGCGAAGCGGATCTTCAGGGCCGCCGTGCCGGCGGCGGAGGCGTTCACGGTGAACTGGGCGTATCCGCCGGTGCCGTTGTCGCCGTTGCAGAAGCCGCTGCCGGAGAATCCGGCCCAGTCCGAGTCGATGGTGCCGGTGCAGACCGCGGGCGAGACCTCGGCCTCGTAGCGGGTGGTCGCCGCCTGGGCGGTGTGGCCGGACAGGGCGACGAGGCTGCCGGCCAGGAGGCCGACGGACGCGATCACTGGTCTCAGGTGCATCGTTCGTCTCCAAAGGGTGGTGACGGTGACGTGTGCGGAACCCGGCCGGGGGTAAGCGCTTTCTGCGTGTGCTTCGAGGGGAACGTAGAAGCTTGCCGTGGACGCGTCAATAGCTCTGTACATGATTGTCGTTCACGCTCATGAACAACCTCGGGTGCTGTCCCGCGCTCGCACCCCCTGCCGACGCCCCCCGGAACTTCGGCGGCTATCGTCCGCTCGTGAGCGAACTGTCGGCTGTGTACCCGCCGGAACCGACCGCCGGACGGCTGCTGGGATCGTGGCAGCCGGACGTCCCCGCCCTGTTGCTCGTCGCCGTGTTGGGCGGGCTCTACGGCTGGGGTGTGGTCCGGGTGCGCCGACGGGGCGGGTGCTGGCCGCCGGCGCGCATCGCCGCCTTCGTGCTGCTCGGGCTCGGCGCGATCGTCGTGACCACGATGTCCGGGCTGGCCGTCTACGACCGTGAACTGTTCTGGCCGGCCGCCGTGCAGAACGTCGGGCTCGACCTGCTCGCGCCGCTGGGCCTCGCCCTGGGTGACCCGCTGCGGCTCGCGGTGGCGGCACTGCCGGAGGGCGGCGCGGCCCGGGTACGGCGGACGCTGACCGGCCGGCTCGTCAGACTGCTGACGTTCCCTCTGGTCAGTACGGTCCTGGTGCTGGCCACCGAACTGACCGTCTACTTCACGCCGTACTTCGCCACCGCGCTGCGCGTGGGCTGGCTGCACGAGCTGATGTACCTGCATCTGCTGGTGGCCGGCTGCCTGTTCGTGCTGCCGGTGCTCACCCGCGAGCAGGCCCTGCCCGCCTGGTGCACCCACCCGGTCCGGGCGGCCCTGGTCTTCCTGGACGGGATCGTGGACGCGCTCCCGGGGCTGGTGGTCATGACGCACGGCACCCTGATCGCGGGCGCCTGGTACCTGCACCACGCGCCGCCCGGGTCCGACGTCCACCACGACCAGCAGCTCGGCGGCGGCGCCATGCTGGGCATCGCCGAACTGGTCGCGATCCCCTTCCTGCTGGCGGTCCTCGCGCAGTGGGCGCGGGCCGAGCGCGCCGGGACGGCCGTACTGGACCGGCGTCTCGACGGCGAACTCGCCCCCGCCGCCCCGGTCACCGCCGCGGACGGGGCCGCCGAACTGGTCCGGCCCTGGTGGGAGACCGAGGACGGCGAGGTGGCGGAGCGGGTGCGGCGGCAGCGGCCGGGTGCCTGACCCGGGGCTCTCCGGCGCCGGTCAGCGGCTGCCGTCCGCCGCCCTCGGGTCCGTGCTCGGGCGGACCGTCGACGGGACGGGCCGTACCGAGGTGGGTGTCGCCGTCGGGGCACGGGACGCGGCCGCCGGGCCGGTCGCCTCGTCGGTGACGGGGGTGCCCGGTGCGGATGTGCGGGGGCGGTCGGTGCCCGGGCGGGGCGTGCCCGGGACCGACGGGCGGGACTCGGACGGGGACGGCTCAGGGGTGGGGGACGCGGAGGGCGTGGGCGGCGCCGTCCTGGAGGCGGGCGGGGCCATCGGGATCGTCGGAGCCGTGGGGCGCTCGGGTGCCGTGTGGCGCAGGGGGACGGTGATGAGGAAGGCCGCGACGCAGCACAGGCCCGCCCCGGCCGCGGTGCGCAGCAGGCGGCGGCGGGTCGCCCGGCGGCGGATCGTCTCGTACTGGCCGGGGGACGCCCCCAGGTAGTCGGGGGAGGAGGGGCGCAGGATCACGGCGAGCGGGTCGCCGGGGCCGGGCTCCGGGCCGTCGTCGTCAAGGCGTGTGGTCAAGGCTTCTCCTCAGGTGGACGCGGAGCAGTTCCCGGGCCGCGTGCAGGTCGGCCTTGACGGTTCCTTCCTTGCGCCCGGTCAGTGCGGACACCTCCCGGATCGGCATGTCAGCGTAGTAGTGGAGGAGGATCGGCACGCGCAGTCGCTCGGGCAGCGACTGCACGAGCAGCCGCACCGACGGGTCGGCCTGTTCGGGGTGGGGGCGTGCGGCGGCCTCCGAGGTGACGCGGTGCATGGCCCGGCGCTCGCGCTCCATCTTGCGCCAGTGGTCCCGCACCAGGTTGGCCGCGGTGACGTAGAGGAACCCGCGCGGTTCCTCCACGGACGTCCAGCGGGCCCAGAGCCGGGTGAACGCCTCCGAGGCGATCTCGTGGGCCGTCCCGTCG
Organism: Streptomyces sp. NPDC006265; assembly: GCF_040613555.1. Classification (NCBI taxonomy): domain Bacteria; kingdom Bacillati; phylum Actinomycetota; class Actinomycetes; order Kitasatosporales; family Streptomycetaceae; genus Streptomyces; species Streptomyces sp. NPDC006265. The sequence continues at coordinate 554 of NZ_JBEXSH010000778.1, read as the reverse complement.
TCGTCGACGAGCCGGCGGCACCAGCCGGCGAGGCGCGGGTAGAGGGCGGCGAACAGCTCGGACGCTGCCTTCTCGCGGGACAGTTTCAACGCTCTCCAGGGGTGGGGGACTTCGCACCGCTCAGCGCCGCGAACACGATCACGTTGTCCGCGTAGCCGTCGCCGCTCCGCGCTCCGCCGCACGTGATCAGCCGCAGTTCCGGGCGGTCCACGTTCCCGTAGACGTCGTCGGCCGGGAAGTCGGTTTTCGGGACGGTCCGCACCGCCGTGACGGCGAACTCCGCCGCCGTGCCGTTCTCCAGGCGCGCCACGATCCGGTCGCCCCGGTGCAGCCGGCCGAGCCGGCGGAAGACGCCGTCGCCGTACGGGCCGACCGTGACATGGCCGAGGATCACCGACGGGCCGGTGGCGCCGGGCGTCGGCGAGTGCCGGTACCAGCCCGCCCGGTCGTGGGCCGTGACCGACGGCACCTGCACCGTGCCGTCGGCCGCCAGGCCCAGCCGGCCGACCGGGGTGTCCCACCGGCGGACAGGTGCTGTGGGACGGCGTCGGCTC
>NZ_JBEXSH010000777.1:0-4439 GCF_040613555.1 Streptomyces sp. NPDC006265 | reverse complement strand
ATGACGTCGTACCAGTCGCCGCCGACCGCGGCTTCGGTGCCACCGGGGTGGTAGGTGGCGGCGATGCGCAGGTCGTCCGGCTCTTCGAGCTCCTGGGGGAGCAGGGAGCGCTGGAGGGTGACCGCCGTTTCGCGCTGGCGGCGTTCGCTGGCGCGCAGGCGTTCGGCGGCTTCGGCGTGGTCGGTGACGTCGGTGGCGAAGACGAGGACGCCGCGGCCGTCGCTGCCGCCCTTGCCGTCGCCCTGGGTGACCGGGGTGCAGGTGAAGGTGTAGGAGCGGCCGTCGGGAGCCTTGCGGGACTTGACGGTGCGCGGCTTGCCGCTGCGCTGGACCTGGTCCAGGAGGGGGAACAGGCCGAGGGCGTCCAGCTCGGGGAGCGCCCCGCGGGCGCATTCGCCCAGGGGACGTACGCCGAAGGCGGTCGTGTAGGCGTCGTTGACGTAGGCGATGCGGTGGTCGGGGCCGTGGACCAGGGCGACGAGGGAGGGGGCGCGGTCGAGGACCTCACGCACCCGCAGTTCGTCGACGGCGGGTACGGACGGCGACTCATCGGTCAGTTGTTCGACACGGGCGGTGGGTACGGAGCCTTCCCCCCGCCGGTCCGGGGAGGCCGTCTGCTCGGTCCGCGCTGCGGCGCGGCGCTGCGTTCCGGGGAGCCGGGCGCTCCAGCGCGTGAAGTTCACGAATCCTTGCCTCGTGTAGTGGTCGGCGGCCGGCACCGGAACCGGCCGGGGCCCCGGAGGGCCCGCACCGGGGCGAGTCGTGGCATGCCCGCGGTAGTGGACCAGTCTGGCAGTGCGCGGACCGGACCGACATCCGTCAGACGCCGGGCCGGACGATGGAGTTCCTGGGTCCGGTCAGGACGACCCCTTCGGGTTGTGCGGGGGGTCCAGAGAAGGCTTTCCACCGGCTGCGAGTTCGAACTCGGCCCGGGGGTGTTCGAGTGAACCCAGGGAGACGATCTCCCGTTTGAACAGACCGGCCAGCGCCCATTCGGCGAGCACGCGCGCCTTGCGGTTGAAGGTGGGCACGCGGCTGAGGTGGTAGGCGCGGTGCATGAACCAGGCGGGGTAGCCCTTGAGCTTGCGCCCGTAGACATGGGCGACGCCCTTGTGCAGGCCCAGGGAGGCGACCGAACCGACGTAGGCGTGTTCGTACGTCTCGAGGGGTTCGCCGCGCAGGGAGTGGACGATGTTGTCGGCGAGGACCTTGGCCTGGCGGACGGCGTGCTGGGCGTTGGGGGCGCACTCGCGGCCCTGCTCCCTCGCGGTGACGTCGGGGACGGCGGCGGCGTCTCCCGCGGCCCACGCGTGCGTGGTGCCCTCGACGGACAGTTCCGGTGTGCAGGTGAGGCGTCCGCGGCCGTTGCGGGTCAGGTCGGTGGCGGCGAGCACCGGGTGGGGCTTCACGCCGGCCGTCCAGACGACCGTACGGGTGGGGAAGCGGGCGCCGTCGCTGAGGACGGCGACCCGGTCGGTGCAGGATTCGAGGCGGGTCTGCAGGCGGACGTCGATGTTGCGGCGGCGCAGCTCGGTGACGGTGTAGCGGCCCATCTCCTCGCCGACCTCGGGCAGGATGCGGTCCGAGGCCTCGACGAGGATCCACTTCATGTCCTCGGGCTGGACGTTGTGGTAGTAGCGCGCGGCGTAGCGGGCCATGTCCTCCAGTTCGCCGAGTGCCTCCACGCCCGCGAAGCCGCCGCCCACGAAGACGAAGGTGAGGGCCGCGTCGCGGATCGCGGGGTCGCGGGTGGAGGAGGCGATGTCCATCTGCTCGATGACGTGGTTGCGCAGGCCGATGGCCTCCTCGACGGTCTTGAAGCCGATGCCGTGGTCGGCGAGGCCGGGGACCGGCAGGGTGCGCGAGACGGAGCCGGGGGCGAGGACGAGCTGGTCGTAGCAGAGCCGCTGCCCGCCCGTACCCTCCTCCCCGGTGGCGAGGGTGGTGACGCTGGCGGTGCGTTTGGCGTGGTCGACCGCGGTGACCTCGCCGATCAGGATCCGGCACCGGTCGAGCACGCGGCGCAGCGGTACGACGACGTGCCGGGGTGAGATCGCGCCGGCGGCGGCCTCGGGGAGGAACGGCTGGTAGGTCATGTACGGGTCGGGGGTGACGACGGTGATCTCGACCTCGCCCCGGTCCAGTTCCCGTTTCAGTCTGCGCTGCAGGCGCAGGGCCGTGTACATCCCGACGTAGCCGCCACCGACAACGAGAATGCGCGCACGTTCCTTCACCATCCCATGACGCACCCGTCGCTTGCGTTTGTCCACAGCCTCGACGAATTGTGTGACCGGAGCGGGAGAGCGCGCGGAGTTGGCCGGAATACCGACCTTCGATGCATACATGCAGGTCAGAACGGGTGGTGCGGGGGGCGCGCGGGGGCACATTCGGGACGTATGCGGCCCGTACTCCGATCGGTGGGCGCTCCGTGCGGAACCTGCCCCTTCTGAATTGACTCCCTCTCAACTATGTTCGTGTGTCGACGGGGTGTAGGGGGATGTGCTCACCGGGGTCCGCGACGGGCGGGCCGCGGGACCGGGGCCGTTTCCTCGCTCCGGCATCGTATGGCGGGGAGTGTCTCCGGGGGGAGACGTCATTACCGGGGGATGGCTTATGCATGTTCAGGACTCTCATTGGTCGCCCGCGTCCGCACTCGCGGCGGGCGGCATGACCATGAGCGCGGCGGCCGGCAACGGACGCGACGTGTCGCGGACGACGCCGCTGCGCGTGGACGCACAGCGCAATCTGGAGCACGTGCTGCGTGCGGCGCGCGAGGTCTTCGGCGAGCTGGGGTACGGCGCGCCGATGGAGGACGTGGCGCGGCGCGCGCGAGTCGGTGTGGGCACGGTGTACCGGCGGTTCCCGAGCAAGGACGTCCTGGTGCGGCGGATAGCCGAGGAGGAGACCTCCCGGCTGACCGACCAGGCGCGTGCGGCGCTCGGGCAGGAGGACGAGCCGTGGTCGGCGCTGTCGCGCTTCCTGCGGACGTCGGTGGCCTCCGGCGCCGGGCGGCTGCTGCCGCCGCAGGTGCTGCGGGTCTCGGTCGAGGACGGCCCCGGAGGCCCGCGGGTGCCGCAGCAGCGGACCCAGCCGGGCACGACGGAGCTGCGGCTGGTGCCGGATCAGCCCGTGGCGGTCGCTTCGGTACCGGCGGCCGAGGACGACGCCGGGACGTCGGCGCTGCTCGAGGTCGTGGGCCAGCTCGTGGACCGGGCGCGTGCGGCCGGTGAGCTGCGGGCTGACGTGTCGGTGTCGGACGTGCTGCTGGTGATCGCCACGGCCGCGCCCTCACTGCCGGACGCCGCTCAGCAGGCGGCCGCGTCGGCCCGGCTGCTGGACATCCTGCTGGAGGGGCTGCGTTCGCGACCGGCGTGAGCCACGGGGCCGGGGAATCGAGGCTCGGGGCGAACAGCCCCGGGCCGAGTGAGCCCCCGGGCTCGGGCGGGGAACCCTCCCCTCCCGGAGCGAAACGGGGGGCCTTCCCCGAATGAGTGACCGCCTAGGGGGTGTTTCGAAAGTCCCGCACAGCCCCCACGGCGCCCGGCACGCACTCTCGCCGCACCAACCGAAATCCCAAGTACGTCCAGTACGAGGGCTTTCGTCCGGCACGCCGAGAGCACGCACCGGACACCGCGGGCACCGCACAGGACTTTCGAAACACCCCCCTAGTACTGCCGTGCGACAAGTCCCCACGGATGAGTGCGGACGTAAGGGCGATGCACCAGGCCGAGCAGTCCATGGCCATGCGGGCCTTCCGGTCGCTGCCGGAGCGCTGGCAGGCCGTGCTGTGGCACACCGAGATCGAGGACGAGTCGCCCAGCGAGGTCGCCACGCTGTTCGGGCTGGACGCCAACGGCACGCGCGTGCTCGCCAGCCGGGCCCGCGAGGGCCTCACGCAGGCCTACCTCCAGGCCCACGTCAGCGCCACGCTCACCGGCGACGAGGGTTGCGCCCGCTACGCCGACCAGCTCGGCACCTACGCCCGGGGGCGGCTGCGCACGCGGGCAAGCGTTCCGGCCTGTCGGTCGGCGACCAGCGGTACGCCCACGGCGTCACCGTGCACGGCCGCTCGTCCGTCACCATCGACCTGAACCGTTCCTGCTCGTCGTACGTCGCGCTCGTGGGTGTGGACGACACGACGCTGCGGCTCGGCACGGTGTACTTCTCCGTCTACGCCGACGGTGCCCGGCTGTGGCGGTCCCCGCTGGTCGAGGGCCGCGACCCGGCCGTTCCCGTCCATGTGAACCTCACCGGCCGCAGCACGGTGCGGCCGGTGGTGGAACCACGCAGCGCCCTCGACAACCTGATGCCGGTGGACTGGGCAGCGTCCAGGTTCACCTGCGGCTAGTGCCGCGGCAGGCAACGTTTGCCCGTTGAGGAGCGGCGTTTGGTGCGTGCTCTCGGCGTGCCGGCCGGAAGCCCTCGTACTGGACGTACTT
>NZ_JBEXSH010000776.1:0-4461 GCF_040613555.1 Streptomyces sp. NPDC006265 | reverse complement strand
GTGAGGACCGGTGATCGGCAGGCCCCCGCCACGGCGGGGGCCTGCTGCATGATGTGGCCATGCGTGCTGCCCGGCTGATCAAGATGGTGCTGCTGCTCCAGTCCCGGCCCTCCATGACGGCCGCCGAGCTCGCCCGTGAGCTGGAGGTGTCGGAGCGGACGGTCACCCGGGACGCGCAGGCGCTGTCGGAGGCGGGCGTTCCGGTGTACGCGGACCGGGGCCGGGCCGGTGGTTACCGGCTGGTCGGCGGGTATCGGACGCGGCTGAGCGGGCTGCACCGCGGCGAGGCCGAGGCGCTGTTCCTGTCCGGGGTGCCGGGCGCGCTGCGCGAGATGGGCCTGGAGGACGCCGCCTCGGCGGCCCGGCTGAAGGTGTCGGCGGCGCTGCTGCCCTCCCTCCGGGACGCTTCCCGGACGGCGTCCCAGCGGTTCCACCTGGACGCGCCGAACTGGTTCAAGGAGCCGAGGACGCCCGCGCTGCTGCCGGCGGTCGCCGACGCGGTGTGGGACGACCGGCGGATCGACGCCCGCTACCGGCGCGGCGAGGACGAGGTCGTCCGGGAGCTGGAGCCGTACGGGCTCGTGCTGAAGGCGGGCGTCTGGTACCTGTGCGCGCGGGTGGCGGGGAGTGCGTCCTTCCGGGTGTACCGGATCGACCGGTTCACGGCGGTGGACGCGGACGGCGAGCGCTTCGAGCGGGAGCCCGACTTCGACCTGCCCGGGTTCTGGGAGGAGCGGGCCGAGCAGTTCGCGCGGTCCCTCCTGCGGGCGCGGGTCGTGGTGCGGCTGTCCCCCGACGGCGTACGCGCCCTGCCGTACGCCCTCGACGCGCTGACCGCCCGGGAGGCCCTGGCGGACGCGGACGCCCCGGACGAGGGCGGTTGGGTGACGGTGGCCCTGCCGGTGGAGTCCGAGGAGGTCGCCCGCACGCAGCTGGCGGCGCTGGGTCCGGAGGTGGAGGTGCTGGCGCCTCAGAGCCTGCGCGAGCGGTTCGCCGCGGACGCGGAGCGGCTGGCCCGGCTCTACCGGCCCGGGAGCGGCGCATAACGATCCCGCGCACTCCGGGTGCGCCCCTGTGCCCCAGGGCCGATGCTGGACCCGTGATGGACGAGACGGAGTTCTGGGAGCTGGTGGACGACGCCCGGGGGGCTTCCGAGGGCGACCCCGAGGAGCAGGCCGACCTGCTCGTGGACCGGCTCGCTCAACTGGACCCGGACTCGGTCCTGGACTTCGCCCGTCACTTCGAGTCCCGCTACAACCGCGCCTACCGCTGGGACCTGTGGGGCGCCGCGTGGGTGCTGCTCGACGGGGCGAGCGACGACGCCTTCGACTTCTTCCGGTGCTGGCTGATCGGCCAGGGCCGCGAGGTGTTCGAGGGCGCCGTGCACGACCCCGACGCGCTCGCCGATCTGCTGGACGACTTCGACGAGGAGATCGACGGCGACGGCGAGGAGCTCGGCTACGCGGCGGACGAGGCCTATGAGCAGCTCACCGGTGTGGTCGCGCCCGACCTGGAGATCGCGCCGCCACCCCCGGAACCGGAGGGCCCGCCGCTCGACTTCGAGAACGAGGGACTGCTCGCCGAGCGCTACCCCCGGCTGTGGGAGCGCTTCAGGGGCTGATCAGGCGGCTCGGCGGCGGCTCGCGTCGGACGGGATGTACGCGTGCGTCCCATCGGCCCGCACCGCGTGGTGCATCGGAGCGGCGTTGGCCTGGTCGAGCGCGGACGCGGTGACCGCGGCCGGGCCCAGGACGACGGTCACGACCGCGCACAGCATCGCCAACGGGCCGCGCGCGGCCACCGCCCGCGGACCCGGCTCCCCCGCGCTCCCCGCGTGCCTCGGGGCCTTCGTACGACCGTTGTTCATGGTCCCCACCTCCAGTCGGCTGCCTGTGGGGACGACCGTAGGAGACCGGGATCTCAGGACGCTGCGCGTTCGCTGTGGCCTTGCTGTGGACCGTCCGGCCGGCCCTGGAGCCGGGCCGCGAGCCGCCGGATCTCGGGCAGGCGGGCGTGCAGGGCGGCGCCCGGGCAGCTGGTCATGTAGCCGTCGTTGTGGCCCGCCAGGGCGGGCAGCCAGGCGGTGGAGCCCGCCGCGTACCGGCTCAGGCCGTTGCTGGAGACCAGGCGGACGTCCGAGCGGGGGTCGGTGCCGGTCAGGCCCAGCTTCCAGGCGGACAGCGCGGCGATCGCACGGATCATGGGCTGCGGGACGGGCATGCCCTCGGTGAAGGTGCCGAGGGCGGCGATGCCCGCGGTGCGGTGGTTGAAGCCCTGGGTGTGGGCGCCGGTGACGGCGCGCTCCACGCCCCCGGCGCGGCCCTCGTAGACGGTGCCGCAGCGGTCGACGACGAAGTTGTAGCCGATGTCGTCCCAGTCGCGGGTGCGGGTCTGGCCGGTGTAGAGGTCCCGGATGATGCGGGGCGCGTCGGCGCAGTCGTAGCCGTTGGGCGAGTCGGTGTGGTGGACGAAGACGGCGGCGACCCGGTCGTCGTAGCGCGGGCGCGGCTGGGCTCGGCCGGCGTCGCCCAGCCAGGCCCCTCTCGGCACGATGGGCGGGCGCGGGGCGGTGTAGGAGGCCGGGGGGCGGGGCGGGGCGGCGCGGGAGCCGGTGTCGGCCGCGTTCTCGACGCCGTGGGCGCACAGGAACAGCGCCACGACGGCGGCGACGCCCGGCAGACAGCCGAGCAGCGCCCGGGCCGCGCGCGGCAGGCCGGCTATGCCGGGTGTCCCGTCGGCGGAGTGCCTGCGTGCGCCCCGCCGTCTTCGGAAGACACGCATGGTCCCACTGTCGGCCTGATCCGGTCCGTCCGCGATGTGTGATGTGCCACCCGGTGGAACCATCGTCACGGTCCGCGACGTTTTTCCCTGTGCACGACCGCGCGGCCGATTCCGATCATCCCGTGCGCGTGTGACTGATCACCGGGCCCTCCCCCCGCGTATTAAGGGGTTCCGAGAGAAAGGCGGCGTGCGTGGACCTGCTCGACATCCTGCTGTTGCTGGTCGTCCTGGCCTACGCGGCGTCCGGGTACCGGCGCGGGCTGGTGGCCGGCTGTGTGTCGCTGGCGGGCTTCGTGGGCGGTGCGGTCGTCGGTGTGTGGGCCCTGCCGTGGGTCATGGACCTGGTGGAGCCGGGGACGACGCGGGCGACGGTGACGGCGGTGTTCACGGTGCTGCTCCCGGCGGTGGTGGGGCACGAGCTGGCGGGGCGCCTCGCGCTGCGGTTGCGGCGGGAGCTGGACCGGGGGCCGCTGCGGGTGGCGGACGGCGTCGGCGGGGCCGTGGCCAACGCGGTGGCCGTGCTGATCGTGGCGTGGGTGGCGGCGAGCGTCCTGGGCGCGTCCTCGTCGCCGCTGGTCACCTCGGCGATCCGGGACTCGCGGCTGCTCGGCGCGGTGCAGCGGACGATGCCGGACACGACGCCGGCCTGGTTCTCGGGGGCCACGTCCGCGCTGACGCAGGCGGGCTTCCCGCAGGTCTTCAACCCCTTCGAGAACGAGTCGACGGCCGAGGTCGCCAAGCCCACCGGCGACAGTGTCACGGCCGCCGCGACCGAGGCCGCCAAGCGGAGCACCGTGAAGGTCGAGGGCGTCGCGGGCACCCAGGGCCGCGAGGGCAGCGGGTTCGTGTACGCGCGCGAGCACGTGATGACCAACGCCCATGTGGTGGCCGGCATCGACGAGCCGACCGTGCAGATCGGCGGGGTCGGGCGGACGTACGAGGCGCAGGTGGTGCTGTTCGACCCGCAGAAGGACGTGGCCGTGCTGTACGTGCCCGGTCTGAAGGCCCCGGTGCTGCGCTTCGACGACGACGCCGAGCGCGGCGACGCGGCGGTCGTCGCGGGCTATCCGCAGGACGGCGACCTGAACCTCCAGGCGGCGACGGTCGCCAACCGGATGCGGGCGACGGGCCAGAACATCTACAACGACGGGACGGCCACCCGCGAGATCTACTCGATCCGTTCCACGGTCCGCCCCGGCAACTCCGGCGGCCCCCTGCTCACCACGGACGGCCGGGTGTTCGGCGTGGTCTTCGCCCGCTCCACCTCGGACGCCGAGACGGGCTACGTCCTGACGGCGGACGAGGTCGCCTCCGACGCGCGCAGCGCCGCGGGCGCCACGGCACCGGTGGACACCGGCGAACTGGCCGCGTCGTAGCTCCGGCTCACAGGAAGCGCCCCATGAACACGTCGTCCACGTAGGTCCCGTCGAGCAGGAACTCCTCGGGCAGGATCCCCTCGACCACGAACCCCTCGGTCTCGTAGAGCGCCCGGGCCGCGGTGTTGTGCCCGAGGACCCGCAGGGTGATGCGGCGGGCCCCCCTCCGGCGGGCCTCGTCGACGGCGGCCCGGACCAGCGCCCGCCCGGCCCCCCGGCCGCGCGCCTCCTCGGCGACGGCGAGGCCCTGGATCTGGCGGACGTGCCGGTTCGATTCGAGCTCGGTGGGGAAACCGACGTGGAC
>NZ_JBEXSH010000775.1:0-4465 GCF_040613555.1 Streptomyces sp. NPDC006265 | reverse complement strand
GCCCGCCCGCGGATGCCACCGGCCGCGGGCAGCCACTGGAGCTGACCGGGGCCGGTTTCACTGGAGGCGACCTTCCTCGTCATACCGTCCAGCAGCAGCGTCCGTGGGGCAGCCAGGGAGTCGGTGACCGCGCCGACGATCGCCTCGCTCGTCCCGATGTACTCGCGGCCCTGCTGGTGTAGGGAGACCCCGTCGCGCTCGTGCTCGGCGGTCCGCTCCTGCTCCCCACCTTGGCCGGCATCCCGCTGTCGACGCTGCTGTCCCACCTAACGGTTGCCCTGCTCCAAACGGACCAGCGCATCCCCCGCGCAGGCCTCGTGGCCGCCCTGGCCGTAGCCGCCCACACCTCCGGCCGGCTCCCGACCGACCTGGGCTAACGTATGCCGTCGCGGACAAAGGAACGGAACACGGCATGGCGCACCAGGGGTGGGGACCACAGGAGTCGAACGGGCCGCAAGGACCGTACGGTCCGCAGGGGTCGTACGGTCCGCAGGGGCCATATGGTCCCTACGGCTGGGGCGGCCGGCAGCCGCCTCCGCCCAGACCGGGCGTGATACCGCTGGCACCGCTCGGGCTGGGGTCTGTCTACAACGGCGCGTTCTCGACGATGGGGCGGTACGCGCGGCAGTTGTTCGGCGCGATGGGAACGGGCCTCGCCTTGCTCTTCGCGGCGACGGCCGGCGCGATCGCCCTGGTCTACCGCAGCGTCGAGGACGACTGGCAGGAACTGATCCACGCCGACGATCCGACCTGGGCCATGGCCGGCCCGATCGTGATCTCCGTCGGGGTGGCGTACGTGGTGCTCATGCTGCTCACCCTGCTCGTGAACTCGTTCCTGTCCGCTGTCAGCCCGGTGGTCCTGGAACACGCCGTGCTGGGCCGGCGCACCACCTTCGGTACGGTATGGCGCCGCGCCTGGGCCCGTACACCGTCGGTGCTCGGCGTCACGCTCCTCATCTATCTGCTGATCGCGATCCCGGTCGTCCTCTTCGTCCTGCTCTGGATCAGCCTGATCGCCCTGCTCGTGGCGGCCGAGAGCCCCCCGATGGCGCCGGGGCTCGTGTTCTTGCTCGGGCTGCTGATCCTGCCGTTGGTGACGTGGCTGCTGGTGTCCTTCTCATTCGCGCCCGCCGCCGCGGTCCTTGAGTCAGCCGGCCCGATCACCGCCCTGAAGCGCTCGTTCCGGCTGGTCCGCGGTGCCTGGTGGCGCACGTTCGGCATCCTGTTGCTCACTTGGGGCATGGTGGCGGTCGGAGGGTGGATCGTGCAGATCCCGCTGCTGTTCGCCAGTCCGCAGCCGTCGTACGACGCCTACGGCCCGTACGACGAACCGCCCGCCGACATGGGCGAGTTCTTCACCCAGGTGTACGGCGACGACGCGTGGTCCGGCCTGTGGACCTATCTGGTCCTCACTGTCGTCGTCATGCTGGTGGTCCAGCTGCTCGCCACCGCCTTCACACAGCTGGTCAGCACTCTGCTCTACATCGACCAGCGCATCCGCCGCGAAGGCCTCGGCGAGAGCCTGGCCCGGGTGGCCGGCCACCAGTAGACCGGTACACGGAGGCACGGGAGCACAGGAGACAGGCGATGAGTCGCACCTCGAAGTCACGACCCGGTACGTGACCGTGGCGCACTGCGTTGGCGGCCAGCTCTGCTGTGATGAGGGTCAGCGTCTCGTTCGTCGTGGACGAGGGGAAGTGCCGGGCGAGGTCCTTTGTGCTGTTCCGGGACGTTGGTAACGGCGATGTGGAGTCCGGCGAGGTAGATGGTCGCCGTCTTCTCGCAGCGGGTGGCGATGCCCCGCCACTGGTCGGGTACCTCCTCCGAGCGGCCCAGCACCTCGTCACCCGCCTCGTCGGCCAGCGAGCGGAGAAGGCGAGCGGGGGTGCGGAATCCGCCGTAGCCGCACCGTGCGCAAATCCCCGCGACGGACCCACCTCCCTCGCCCGTAGAGCAGACGACGAGAAGCTCACAGGGAGGGGAACTGCGCGTGGCAGGGCACAGGGGCAGACGCGTCAGGGGTACGGCGGCCGCGGTGGCGGCGATGGCGGCGCTCACCGCGTCACAGGCACCGGGGGCGGTCCCGGCGCGGGCCTCCGCACCGGCGCCCGGTCAGGCAGCTGCCGCGGACGGGCCGAGCGTGTCCGGCGACGCCCCGTACCGCACCGAGCTGCCGCCGCTGCGGACCGGGCACGCCACGGGCGGCGGGGCGGCGGCTGCGGAGGAGGTGGTGGGCGGCGCGCTGCCGGCCGGCGTGTTCGCCGCCTATCGGCGGGCCGAGGACCGGCTCGCGCGCGAGACGCTTGGCTGCCGGCTGCGCTGGCAGCTGCTGGCGGCGATCGGGCAGGTGGAGTCGGGGCAGGCGCGGGGCGGCAGGGTGACGTCGGACGGTACGACCGTGGCGCCGATCCTCGGCCCGCGGCTGGACGGCGTGGCCTTCGCGCTGATCCGGGACACCGACGGCGGTGTCCACGACAGGGACACGGCGTACGACCGCGCGGTCGGGCCCATGCAGTTCATCCCGTCGACCTGGGCCCGCTGGGGTGCGGACGGCAACGGCGACGGGCGTACGGATCCGAACAACGTCTTCGACGCGGCACTCGCCGCCGGACGGTATCTGTGTGCGGGCGGGCGGGATCTTTCCGTTCCCGCCGAGCTGGACCGGGCGATCCTGGGCTACAACCACTCGGCGGCCTATCTGCGCACGGTCCGGGCCTGGTACGCGTACTTCCTGGAAGGGCACCGGGTGGTGCCGGGCCTCTCCGCCGGGTCCTCCTCCGCGCGCTCCGAGCCGTCACGATCGCCCTCGAAGCCGGAACGAGCCGCACCCACCCGCTCCGGCCGTCCGACCGCCATCCCGTCCCGCCCGTCGTCGGCTCCCGCCTCACCGGCCCCCACCGCGTCCCGTCCGGCCACCGAGCCCCCGGAGACGGAGGAGCCGCAACTCCCCGTCCCCGACCCGGACATCGAGCTCCCCGGCGACGACCTGCTGCCCAGCGCCGCCCCGATCACCAGTAACAGCGCGGACTCGATGACCGCCTCCCCCTCCACAACCGCCGATACTCGGCGGTAATGTCGCCCCACCCGCCGGACAGCACGAGAGCGGTGGGTGAGCGCGAAGGGGCCCTCATGGCGACGGACACGCCTGCGGACATGCCCGCAGAGACACTTGCAGTGGTGACCGCGGCCGACGAGCGGTGGCGGCGTATGTGGAGCCACCGTGAGCACCTGCTCAAGGTGGCCCGGCGCAGGTCGATGAGCGCGGAGGACGCCGAGGACGCGGTACACGAGGCGATGCTGCGCGCCGCCGAGCGGCCCGACCTGGATGAGGAGCGGCTCGCGGCCTGGCTGACGACGGTGACGATGCGGCTGTGCGTCGACCGCTACCGGCAGGTGAACCGCGAGGCCGAGGTGCGTACCAGCCCGACGCTCATCGCCCCCGGTCCGGTGCCCGTCGAGGAGGCGGTGTGCGACCGGGCCGAGGCGAAGTGGCTGGCGGTGCGCAGTGGTGAGCTGCCCGCGCGGCAGGCCGAGGCGCTGCGGCTGAAGTCGGAGGACCTGGACGTCGGCCAGGTCGCCGTCCGGATGGGGCTGAGCTACCGGACCGTCGAGTCGCTGCTGGCCCGCGCCCGGCGGACGCTGCGGCAGTCGCTGGCCGCCACGCTCGGGTTCGCGCTGTTCCTGATCGGGTGGGGGCGGCCGCGCGGTTCCGTGCCGCCCGGTCGTCGTGTGTACGCAAGGGGCGATGTGGGGTTCTCCACACTCTCCCCTCGCAGGTCAACGGCAAGTTGACGGCGGTTCCCGGCCGTGGTGGACTGCCGGGGCCAATACGGCGGCAGGAGAGGAAGCCGGTGAAAGTCCGGCGCGGTCCCGCCACTGTCACCGGGGTAGCGATCCCCGGGAGCCAGGAACTCTCACCGCCGGTCTCGTCGAACCAGGGCGTGGACACCCTGAGTGAGGACACATATCGCCATGCGCGGCTGCCGACCGAGGTTCAACACCCCACCCCTGCCCGCCCTCCTGGCCGGCTGAGCCCATGGGTGCCGGTCGCGTCTTCGCGTACGGTGCCGCCGCCGGTCTGATCGGTGACCTGCTGCTCGGTGATCCTCGCCGGGGGCATCCGGTCGCCGCGTTCGGGCGGGCCGCGGGCGCCGTGGAACGGGTGTTGTGGCGGGACCACCGCGGGTGGGGCGCGCTGCACACCGCCGTGTGTGCCGGAGGGGCCGTCGCCCTCGGGTCCGTCGCCGCGCGTGCCGTGCGGCCGTCCGCCGTCGCCTCCGTCGCGATGACCGGAGCCGCCACCTGGGCCGTCGTCGGGGGGACGTCGCTCGCCCGGGAGGCGCGGACCATCGGGCGTGCCCTGGAGGCCGGGGACGTTATCGATCGCATTCGCTGGGCATCCTCCACCTGACCGGGGCCCCGGCAGCGGGATCCCGGCCCGCATCATCCGAGGAGGGACGCTTCG
>NZ_JBEXSH010000774.1:0-4467 GCF_040613555.1 Streptomyces sp. NPDC006265 | reverse complement strand
GAAACTCAGAGCAGGGGCGCGTTCGTGGGCGCTACGCGGAGGAGAGCGGCCCGTGCTTGTGGGGAGCCTGCGGATCGTCGGCCGCTGGTGCCGGCGGTAGCCGTAGATGGAACGAGGTGCTGCCGGGGCTGCTGGTGACATGGATCGTGCCGTGGTGCGCGGCTGTGACGGCGTCCACGATCGCCAGGCCCAGACCCGTGCCGCCCGTCCGCCGAGAGCGGCCGGGGTCGGCTCGGGTGAAGCGGTGGAAGATCTCTGCCTGGAGTGCTTCGGGAATGCCCGGGCCGTCGTCGGCGACGGTGATGCCGACGTGGTCCGGGCCAGGAGTGAGTGAGAGGGTCACCCTCGTCCCGGATGGAGTGTGGATCCGGGCGTTGGAGAGCAGGTTGGCGAGGACTTGATGGAGGCGGTGTTCGTCGCCCTCGACGACGACGGGCTCCTCGGGCAGTTCCAGCTGCCAGAGGTGATCCGCGGACAGGGCACGGGCGTCGTCCACGGCGTCCAAGGCCAGACGTGTGAGGTCCACGGGTTCGCGTGCCAGAGGGCGGCCCGCGTCGAGACGTGCGAGAAGGAGCAGGTCGTCGACCAGGCCGCTCATCCGCCGCGACGTCGCGGCGATGCGCTCCAGGGAGTGCCGTACTTCCTGGGGCAGGGGGCCGGGGTGGCGCAAGGCGAGGTCGGTGTGCGCACGGACCGTGGCGATCGGAGTGCGGAGTTCGTGGCTGGCGTCGGCGGCGAAGTGGCGAAGGCGCTCCTCGCTGGCGTGGCGTCGGGCGAGAGCGTCGCCGACATGGCCGAGCATACGGTTGAGTGCGGTGGCGACCCGGCCGACTTCGGTGTGCGTGTCGCTGTGGGGGACCGGGGCGGGCATGGCGACCTCCCCGGTGGTCAGGGGCAGACGCGTGACCTCGGTGGCTTTGGTGGCCACGCGCTCCAGAGGCCGCAGGGACAGACGCACCCAGGCCGCTCCCGCGGCCGCGGTGGCCACGAGGGCGGCGCTGAAGACGGCGGCCTCCACGGCCACCAGCCGATGCACGGTGTCCTCCACGGGACGAAGCGGCAGTCCCGTGACCAGGACATCGCCGTCGTCGCCTCGTACGGCGGCCAGGCGGTAACGGCCGTCCAGCGCAGACAAGTGGATGCTGTGACCTTTGCCGTCCGGTGGCAGTGCCGCCAGGACGTGGCGATCGGCCGGCGACAGGTGCACCGCGGCGTCGGTGTCGTCCTGAACCACGGCGGCCTGGGTGGTACGAGAGGACAGCAGACGGGCGCCGAAGGTCCCTTCGGTCTGGCCGCGGGTGTCGGGGGCGTTGTCGGCGTCGGGACGGTCCTCGTGCTCGAGGCTGGCCGCGAACCGGCCACCCGTCATGGCGAGTTGCTGATCGATCCGGCCGATGAGGAAGCTCTCCAAGGCGACGGTGGTCGCAACACCGACGACTGCGCACGCCACGGCCAGCAACACCACGAGACCGGTGGTGAGACGCAACCGCAGGGAGACCGGCCGGGCGCGCCGGGCGGCCAATCCTCGGCGTATCGCGGCGGATACGCGTGACCTGCGCATGTTCACGTCCGGCTCTGCTTGAGGACGTATCCCACACCGCGCACCGTGTGGATCAGTGGAGCATGCCCGGCGTCGATCTTCTTGCGCAGGTAGCTGATGTAGAGCTCGACCACGTGGGCTCGTCCCCCGAAGTCGTAGGACCACACGCGGTCGAGGATCTGCTCCTTGGACAGCACGCGGCGCGGGTTGCGCATCAGGAACCGCAGCAGCTCGAATTCGGTGCGGGACAGCTCGACGACCCGGCCGGACCGGGTGACCTCCCGGGCTTCCTCGTCCATCGCCAGGTCCGCGACGACGAGACGCGGTGAGTCGGCCTCGCGCGACATGCCTGCCCGGCGCATGAGCCCGCGCAATCGCGCCAGCACCTCCTCCAAGGCGAAAGGCTTGGTGACATAGTCGTCACCCCCCGCGGTGATGCCTGCTATCCGGTCTTCGACGGCGTCACGCGCGGTCAGGAAGAGCACGCAGACCTGCGGGAGCCTCTGACGCAGGGCGTGCAGCACTCCCAGGCCGTCGGTGTCGGGCAGCATCCAGTCCAGGACGACGGCATCGGGCCGGAAGCTGTCGGCTGTCTCCAGCGCGCTGGCGCCATCGCCGACGATGCGGACTTCCCAGCCCTCGGAGCGCAGCGCGGCACCGAGGACGTCTGTCAGATCGGGTTCGTCGTCCACCACCAGGACTCGGACGGCACCGCCGTCGTGCCTGCGCAGCGGAAGGGGATTGGTGTGGTTCGGCGTGGTGCTCATGTTGCTTCAAGCATCGCGCCTCGTGGGCGGTCCTGGATGCGCGGGAGCTTCTGAGTTTCTTCTGAACTCCGCAAGAGAAACCGACCGACAGCTGCCGGGGCGTGTGGGCCAGGGGGAGACGGCACGGCAGCACCGCGCTCAGTAGGGCATCGGCCGCCCGGACGGAGTCCGCAGGTCAGGGGGCCCGGCCGGCTCGGAGGCCGAGGGTGCTTCGTCTCCTGCATCTTCTTCGTCATGGTCGCCTCGGGACGTGGCGCTGCGCTTCACCCCATGCTCGCCGGTCTCCGGCCGTTCGGACAGGGGCGACCGGCCCTGGCTGCGACCGCAACGGGTCCCCTGCCCGAGATGGGCCGAACGTCCTCGGTCGGGGCCCGACCGTCCCTGCCCCCGACGGAGCCGGAGTGGGACCGTGTAAGGGAGACCCCCTGCTGCACGTGATGGCAGCCCGAGAGATTGGTGGTGGGGATCATGGAACTGCCCTTGATCGTGGGCGTCGACGGATCGGACGGCAGCATCCTGGCCATCGACTGGGCGGTGGACGAGGCCGTCCGCCATGGTCTGCCGTTGCGGCTGGTCTATGCCTCCCTGTGGGAGCGCTACGAAGGTGCGTTGCCGTCGCTGGGCCGGGAGCGCCCCTCGGAGCGGGTGATGGCGGACCACATCGTGGCTTCCGCCGAGGAACGCGTTCGACGCCTCAGCCCCGACCTGAAGGTGACGGGCGAGGCGGTGGCCGCTGAAGCGGTGTCCGCCCTCCTGAGCGAGGGAGACAACGCGTCTGCCCTTGTGACCGGGTCGCGCGGTCGTGGAGAGTTGAAGGGGACGCTGCTGGGCTCGGTGAGCCTCGCTGTCGCGGCCCGTGCGTACTGCCCGGTCGTCGTGGTCCGGGGCGACAGGGCCGGTCTGGCCGGTACGCACGGTCGGATCCTGCTCGGTGCCGGGGACCCCGACACGAGCGGCGAGGCCGTCCGGTTCGCGTTCCGTGAGGCCGAGGCCCGTGGGTGCGAGCTCGACGTCGTCCGTGCGTGGCGCCTTCCGGTGAACGAAGCCGCCGACCCCCCGGCACCGGCCGAGGCTCCCGTGTACGAGCACGAGGCGCAGGCCTCCGACCTGGTGGACGAGCTGGTGGCCGACGTCATGGCCGATTACCCGGCTGTGCGGGTGCGCCGGGCCACGGTCGAGGGACCGGCACGCAGGGTGCTGGTGAACCGCTCGGCCGCCGCCGACCTCGTGGTCGTGGGCGCTCGGCGCCGGACCGGCCACTTCGGCCTCCAGCTGGGCCGGGTGAGCCATACCCTGCTGCACCACGCGGACTGCCCCGTCGCGGTCGTGCCCCAGCGGACATGACCGCCGGACGGCCTGAACCGGGCCGATGAACGCCCCGGTTTCGCGCGACACGCTCGTGTCGCGGGAAGCCGAGGCGTTGTCAGCTCGGGCGACACTGGTCCGGCAAGGTCCTTTCTCCAGGGCACCCGGCCCCGGAGCCGCGAAGGGGGGCACTCGCATGACGGCCTGGACCTGGGAATACGAGGGATACGATCCCGCACACCAGCGTCTGAGGGAGACGCTGTGCACCTTGGGCAACGGTCGCTTCGCCACGCGCGGGGCACTGCCCGAGTGCGCGGCGGACGACGTGCACTACCCGGCTACCTACGCGGCGGGCTGCTACAACCGGCTCACCTCCGACGTCGCGGACCGCCATGTCGAGAACGAGGACATGGTCAACCTGCCCAACTGGTTGCCCCTCCGCTTCCGGCCCGCGGGCGGTGAATGGCTCACACCGGACAGCGCGCCGGTGCTCGCCCACCGTCAGACCCTCGTCCTGAACGCGGGACTGCTGGACCGCGTCACCCGGTACGGCCTGGACGACGACCGGGTGCTGTCCGTACGGCAGCAACGCCTCGTGCACATGGGCGACCCGAACCTCGCCGCCCTGCGCACCGAGTTCACCGTCGAGGGCGCAACGACGGAGCTGGAAGTCGAGGCGGCGCTCGACGGGGGAGTCACCAACGCGGGGGTGCAGCGTTACCGCGGCCTTGCGGGGCAACACCTGACCCACGTGCACACCTCCAGAATCGATGAGCCGACGAAAGTCCAGGACGTTGTCCTGGTGCCCGAGGGCGTAGCGGAGGATGGGGGAGAGGGTGAGTAGGTCGGCCCGGT
>NZ_JBEXSH010000773.1:0-4467 GCF_040613555.1 Streptomyces sp. NPDC006265 | reverse complement strand
CGGGGTGGCGGTGGCCGACGCGGTCGTTTCCCCGACCGGCGACGGCTCCTTCTCGGCGGCCGGTGGGGCGGACCCCTCCGGGGTCTCGGGCGTGCGCTTCGCTGGCATCGGTTCTCCGGTACGGCGGTCGCGACGGTCGCGGCAGGCCCACCGTAATCCGGAATCGGTGGCCCGGAGGCCGGGAGGGGCTCCATGAACATCCGCCCCTGTGTGCCGCGGTGACTCCCTATTCCCTCGTCACCCGCACTCGATACCCCTCCTCGACACCTGCCCCCGCCGCCCCCGCCCCCACGCCCGTGACCTCGATCGTGATCCCCCTCGCCGCGTCGCGGAACCTCTCCCCGGGCGTGAAGGTCGCGTCCGACAACTCGGCGTGGACGTTCGGCGCGCGCGTGCAGCCGCCGCTGTCACGCCGGGCGTCGAGGACCGATACGGGGCCCATGCCCGTGTCCACCTCCGCGTCGACCTTGTAGATCAGGACCCCGGGGCGGCACACCGCCTCGTCGTTGCCGGCGCGGGTGCGCAGTTCGACGGCGTAGCCGGTTCTGCCGTCCAGGGGGACGAAGACCAGCTTGGAGCCACCGGCCAGGGCCAGGGGCGTCAGGGTGTACTCCGTGGTGCCGGGGGAGGCCGCGCAGTGGACCTGGGCGGCGTCGAGCCAGCCCAGCTTCCACTTGTGCCAGCCGAGGAAGTCGTTGTTGGCGCCCCAGTCCTCGCTCATGATGTCCCAGTGGCCGACCGCGCCCCCGCCCTCCGCTGTGTACAGGTCGGGCAGGCCGAAGACATGGCCGTTCTCGTGGGGGAGGACGCGGTAGCCGGTGCGGTCGTAGGAGCCGGAGCCGTCGTCCTGGCGGGAGTAGACGAAGGAGGCGTTGGCCACGGGTATGCCGTCGGCCCTGGGTGCCTCCGGATTGCCGGCGAAGGTGACGGACAGGACCGTGTCCAGGGCCGAGGGGCCGGCGTTGGGGCTCATCAGGACGTTCAGCAGGTCGTACGCGCGGAAGTCCACCTTCGGGTCGGCCGCGGCGACGAGATCCTGGACCAGCGTGCGGTAGCCGGGGTCGAACGGAGCCCCGCGCTCTATGCCGTACTCGCGGAAGGACTTCGGCATCCGCAGCCAGCCCGGTATCGGGGTCTTGGGGCGGTAGTCGAGGCGGCCGTAGGAGCTGGTGCGGAACCACTCGCGGGTCTGCGGGAAGAACTCGTGGTAGCGCTCCTGGGCGTCGCCCTGGCCGGGTGCGTCGGAGAAGTCGACCATCAGGGTGAGGGCGCGGACGGTGCCGGTGGAGCGGGTGTAGCCGGTGGAGGTGGGGATGCCCTCGGACATCTGGACCTCGCGGGCGCCACGGATCATGCAGGGGCCGTGCTCGGCGGTGTGGGACAGGGTGACCGGGCCGGACCCCGCCGTACTGGTGCCCGGGGTGAGGCGGCCCGTGCCGGCCGAGGTGCTGACCGTGAAGGTCAGGGCGGTCACGCAGGCCAGGGCGGCCAGCCGGCGCCTGGGTATCCGGCCGCCGGGCAGGCCGGTGCCGTCCGGGCGGGGGCGCCGGGGCCGCGGCTGTGTGCAAGGGACCTGCAAGGGACCTCCCGCGCCGCGACAGCCTCCCGGTCTCCGGCTGTACCCTTACGATCACCCTGCGTCACGGGATGGGCGGCCGCCCGCTGGAAGAGACCGATCGTGGGATTCCCGCAGTGGCGTGGCGGCCCGCGGTGCGTTTGTGAGGCAGGTCACAAGTAAATCCCGCAGGAGCGGGAAATACCGGGGACCCACTCCCCGTTTAGCCATGTGCCGGATCGAAACGGGGACCCGCTCCCCGGATCGGAGCACCGGACACCCTCAAGCACCACAGCTTCCACACCACGCACACCTACAAGCATCAGGAGTACGCCGTGCAGACCGCCAGCCCCGTCACGCGCAAGGTGTCCCGGCCCCGCGCCGACGCCCTGCGCAACCGGGAGCGGATCGTCACCGCCGCCCGGGAGATGTTCGTCGAGCACGGCCCCGAGGTGCCGCTCGACGACATCGCCCGCCGGGCCGGCGTCGGCAATGCCACGGTGTACCGCAACTTCCCGGACCGCGACGCGCTCGTCCGCGAGGTCGTCTGCTCCGTCATGGACCGTACGGCCGCCGCCGCCGAGGCCGCGCTCACCGAGACCGGCGACGCGTTCGAGGCGCTGGAGCGCTTCGTGCACGCCGCGGCCGACGAGCGGATCAGCGCGCTGTGCCCGATGGTCTCCAGCACGTTCGACCAGCACCACCCGGACCTGGAGGCCGCGCGCGAACGGGTCGAACGACTGGTCGCGGAGGTCATGGAGCGGGCCAGGGCGGCCGGGCAGCTCCGGTCCGACGTGGACGTCGGGGACGTCATGATCGCCGTGGCGCAGCTCAGCCGGCCCCCGGCCGGTACGGACTGTTTCCACGCCGACCGCTTCGTCCACCGCCATCTTCAGCTGTTCCTGGACGGGCTGCGGGCTCCGGCTCGTTCCACCCTCCCGGGCGCGGCCGTGACGCTGGAGGATCTGCGCCGCCCCTGACCGATCAGTTCAGCCCGCCCCACCGGTCTGAAACCTGAACGCCTGAACGCCTGAACGCCTGAACGCCTGAACGCCTGAACGCCTGAACGCCTGAACGCCTGAACGCCTGAACGCCTGACCGCCTGAACGCCCGACCGCCTGAGTGCCTGAGTGCCTGAGTGCCTGAATTACTGCCGCCTGCCCGCCCGCCTGCCCGCCTGAACACCTGAACCACAGTCCCTGCGGCCGTCCCCCGAGGACGGGCCGTCACCTTTCGTCAGCTTTTTCCGTCACGAAGTCCCGAAGTGGGTATCCCCATGTCTGAAACAGCCTCAAAGGCTCTCCGCGCTCCGGGCGCGGAACCGGATGCCGGCCGCTGGAAAGCGCTCGTCTTCATCGCGCTCGCCCAGCTGATGGTCGTCCTGGACGCCACCATCGTGAACATCGCCCTGCCCTCCGCCCAGCAGGACCTCGGCATCTCCGACGGCAACCGGCAGTGGGTGGTCACGGCCTACGCCCTCGCCTTCGGCGGTCTGCTCCTGTTCGGCGGCCGGATAGCCGACCTGTGGGGCCGCAAGAGGGCGTTCGTCCTCGGGCTCGGCGGTTTCGCCGCGGCCTCGGCGCTCGGCGGCGCGGCCACCAACGAGGCGATGATGTTCGGCGCCCGTGCACTCCAGGGCGCCTTCGGTGCCCTGCTCGCGCCCGCCGCGCTCTCCCTGCTCGCCGTGATGTTCACCGACGCCAAGGAGCGTGCCAAGGCCTTCGGCATCTACGGCGCGATCGCCGGTGGCGGCGGCGCCGTCGGTCTGATCCTGGGCGGCTTCCTCACCGAGTACCTGGACTGGCGCTGGACGTTCTTCGTGAACATCCCGTTCGCCATCGTCGCCGCGGCCGGCGCCTACTTCGTCATCCGTGAGCCCGAGGGCGGCCGCAACCGCTCCGCGCTCGACATCCCCGGCGTCATCCTGTCCACCCTCGGCCTGGTCGCCCTCGTCTACGGCTTCACCCGCGCCGAGTCCAACGGCTGGAGCGACTCCGTCACCGTCGGCATGTTCGTCGCCTCGGCCGTACTGCTGGCGTCCTTCGTGCTCGTCGAGTCGAAGGTCAAGGCCCCGCTGCTGCCACTGCGCGTGATCACCGAGCGCAACCGCGGCGGGATCTACCTCTCCCTCGGTCTCGCGATCATCGCGATGTTCGGCCTGTTCCTCTTCCTGACCTACTACCTGCAGATCGTGAAGGGCTACTCGCCGGTCAAGACCGGGTTCGCCTTCCTGCCGATGATCGCGGGCATGATCACGGGCTCCACCCAGATCGGCACCCGTCTGATGACGCGGGTCGCGCCGCGCCTGCTGATGGGTCCCGGCTTCCTGGTCGCCGCGCTCGGCATGCTGCTGCTGACCCAGCTGGAGATCGGTTCCTCCTACGCCGCTCTGCTGCTGCCGGCGATGCTGCTGCTCGGCCTCGGCATGGGTACGGCGTTCATGCCGGCCATGTCGCTGGCCACCCAGGGCGTCGAGCCGCGGGACGCCGGTGTCGCCTCCGCGATGGTCAACACCTCGCAGCAGGTGGGCGGCGCGATCGGCACGGCCCTGCTGAACACCATCGCCGCCTCGGCGACCACGGCGTACGTCGCCGACCACATCGCCGGGGCGACCAGCCGGTCCCAGCAGCAGCTGGTCCAGCTGGAGGCCATGGTGGAGGGCTACACCAGCGCCATCTGGTTCGCCGTCGGCATCCTCGTGGTGGCCGCCGCGATCGCCCTGACGTTCGTCAACGCCGGCCGCCCGGGCGGTACGACGGTGGCGTCCTCCGACGAGGACGCGGCGGACGAGGTGCAGATCCCGGTCGTCGCCCACTGACGGCCGGGCACCACACTCCTTCGGGCCATCCGTAGGCACGGGGAAGGGGACGCCCCTTACCCACGGAATCCAGGACCTGCCCGGCTCCCGCGTC
>NZ_JBEXSH010000772.1:0-4473 GCF_040613555.1 Streptomyces sp. NPDC006265 | reverse complement strand
GCCGAGCAGACGGGTCACCGCGAGGGTCATGCCCTCGTTCAGGCGGCCTTCGGGGGTGCGCTCCTGGACCAGCGTCATGGTGGTCACCATCGTCGGGGCCGTCGCCATCCCGGCGACCAGCAGCGCGGCCGCCAGCAGGAGGAGCGAACCGGTGAGGGCCGCGGCCAGCAGCGGCAGGGCCAGCAGCGCGGCCGTCGCCGCCACGCACCGGGGCAGCCGGGCCGCGGCCGGGCCGACGGGCTTCACGGCGCCGTACAGCAGGCCCGCCACGCAGGAGCCCCCCGCCTGGAGTGCGAGCACGATTCCGGCCGCCGACTGCCGCCCCTGCGCGTCGGCGAACGCCAGCGTGGCGACCTCCGTCGCGCCGAAGACGCCGCCCATCGCCAGGCAGACCGCGAGCAGTGGGGGGATGCCGGGGGCGCGCAGGGGCGCCCTTCCCGGTATGTGCGCGCGGACCGGTGGCTCCGTCGCGCGCCGGGTCGTGAACAGGACCATGCCGGTCAGCAGGAGCACCGCGCCCACCAGCGTGCCCGCCTCGGGGAAGAACGTCCCGCACAGGAAGGCCGCGAGCACCGGGCCCAGCATGAAGCACAGTTCGTCCGCCGCCTGCTCGAAGGAGTTGGCGGTGTGCAGTGCCTTCACGTCGCCGGCCAGCAGATGTGCCCAGCGGGCCCGGGACATGCCGCCGGTGTTGGGGGTCGTGGCGGTGGCGGCGTAGGAGGCGAACAGAGTCCAGTCGGGGGCGTCGTGGCGCACGCACAGCAGCAGGGAGAGGGAGCCGAGGACGGCGATCACCGTGGCGGGCAGGGCCACACGTGCCTGGCCGTGCCGGTCGACGAGCCGGGCGGTCCACGGTGCGACCAGCGCGGTCGCCGCGAGTCCCGTCGCCGTGACGGCACCGGCGAGGGCGTACGAGCCCCGGGCTCCGGCGATCATCATGACCGCGCTGACGCTGAACATGCCCATCGGCAGGCGGGCGAGCAGGTTCCCGGCGGTGAAGGCGCGGGCGCCCGTGATCTCGAACAGGCGGCGGTACGGGGAGAGTTGCGGCATGCGCCCACCGTCGCCCGGGGATGATCGAGCGGTCCAACACCTGTTCCGTGCGCAGTCACGCACCAGGGTTGTGGATCCATGGCCGGAAGGCCGAAACGCGGTGGCCGGAAACGTTCGCTCCCTGTTCTTCATACAGAGATATGGAGATTCTTAATGCTCCTCATGACGCATGGAAAAGATGCTCATTCGGGAAAATCCTTCACTCGTTTGCCGCGCATCCGCCGAAGTGGACCGACGGTTAGTGGGTACATGACCGAGGCGACCAGGAAAGGCGGCTGGGCGGTAACGCTCGGCCCGTATACCTACATCCCAGCTCCAGCGCATTCGTCGGCGACAGTCAACGGCACGCTCACCAGAGGTGGTTGTCCGGTAGCGTTGCAGGTGACCGAGCCGGTGCTCCGCGATTTCATCGACGCCATGAGCGCACTGGAAAGGGATCTCGCCCGGCGATGGATCGGTGCGACGGATGGGCCGGCTTTCGCGCTTTCGAAATAGTCGGGTCACGCCATGTACGACAAAGTCGAGGGCACTGGCCGGCACCGGGCTCCGGCCAGGGACTTCATCACTCCCCTGACACCGCCGGACCCGACCTGGGACCCCGCAGAGGAACTGGCGTTCATCCTCGAGGAGGCCCTGGGGGAACAGGCGGCGCGGATCCCCGCCCCCCGTGACGAGGACCGGGCCCCGGACCCGGCACCCGTCACCGCCCCGGGCGCCCACATGCAACGGCTCCAGGACATCACCGAGGAACTGCCGCCCGTGCGGGAGTTCCCCCGGAGGCACCGCAAGGTCCGGACCCGCAAGGTCCCGGGCATGCTCCGCACCACCAGCTTCCTCGTCGCGGTCCTGGCGGCCGTCATCGCCTCCGCGGTGAGCTTCCTGAGCGGCATGGTCGCCTACGACCCCCTGCGCCTGGTCGCCGTGTCCCCCGAGGCGAGGGGCCTGCGCACCTGGTGGCCCCTGCTGGTGTACGGGCCCTGGCTGGTGGGTTCGCTGTCCGTCCTGCGGGCCGCGCTGCACCAGCGTCGTGCCGTGCACTCCTGGTGTGTGGTCCTGGTCTTCTCCTGCATCGCCGTACTGCTCTGCGTCGTCCAGGCACCCCGGACGGTCCTCGGCACCGCGGCGGCCGCTCTGCCCGGCCTCGCCGCCCTGGCGTGCTTCCAGCAGGTCGTCCGCCAGATCACGCTGACCAGGCCGCCGATGCGGTCGGCGCCTCGGCACCGGGTGGGGCAGGCTCCGCCGGGGGAGGGCCGGACGGGGACGGAAGGCGTGAACGCCACGGAGGCCCGGACGGGCGAGGGCGAGACATCCGGGAAGTACACCGGCCCCTGAACCTCGGCGGCTCCTGGCCCACGCCCCGGCCCTCGGGCCCGCTTTTGTTTCGGGCGCCGACGGCCCTCGGAGTTGCCGTGATCGCGGGCGCCGCCGCCCCCGCTCCCGACCGCTGTAGATTCACCGCATGACCGCCCACCTCGACCCCCGCCTGCTGCGTGGCTTCGTCACCGTGGCCGAGGAATTGCACTTCACTCGGGCCGCCGTGCGGTTGCACGTGGCTCAGCAGGCGCTCAGTCGGGACGTGCGGCGGCTGGAGCGGGAGCTGGGAGCCGAGCTGTTCGTGCGGACCACCCGGCAGGTGACGCTCACCCCGGACGGGGAACGGCTGCTGCCGCACGCCCGCCGGGTGCTCCACGCCCAGGACGAGCTGCTCGCCGCCTTCCGCCAGGCCCGGCCGCTGCTGGTCGACCTGAACTCCCCGGGCCTGGTCACACCCCGCCGCGTGTTGCACGAGGCGCGGGAACTCGCCCCTCGCCACGAGCTGATGGCCCGCTACGAGAGCGGCCTGACCGGAGCCGCCGGTGAAGTGCTGGCCGGCCGGCTGGACGCGTCGTTCGGACGGTTCGCCGGGCTGGACCCGGCACTGCGGGCCGGGCTCGACCACCAGCCCGTGCGGTTCGAGCCGATGGCGGTCGTCCTGCCCGAGGAGCACCGGCTGGCCGCGTGGGAGTCCGTGCCGCTCGCCGAGCTGGCCGGCGAGAGCGTCTACGCGGGCGCCGGCAATCCGCGTACGCCGGAGTGGACCGGCCTCGCGCGGCTGCTGTTCGAGGGGCGCGGCATCGAAATCGCGCCACCCGCCCCGCTGGCCGTAGGAGAGGAGGAGTTCCAGCGGATCATGGCCAGAACGCGCAACCCGATCCTGGCCGTCGTGGAGTTCCCGGCCCTGCCGTCGACGGTGGTGCGGCCCCTGGTCGACCCCGTTCCACTGTCTCCCGTTTCGCTGGTGTGGCGCAGGGGCCTGACCCACCCCGCCTTCGACGCGCTGCGCCGCGCGGCAGCCCTCCTGTCTGCGGAAATGCAGTGGTTGCGCAGGCCCGCGGGCACCTGGATACCGGCCGGAGACGATGTCCTCATGGCGTCTCACGGCTGACACGATTCGACACGGCGCCCACACAGAACCTGCGCGTGCGCTACATTCAATGTCTGAGCACGGTGTGGTACGAGGGGGCGTTCGGACGGGTGGGGGCCGGTCCGACGGCGGGTGCTCAGGTCGTCAAGCGCACCTGAACCATCCCGTGGGGGGAAGTGCGTGCGCGTGAAAGAGTGGCGAGAAGACGCCCAACCCGAGTGGCCCGAGGCCGCTACGGCTACCGGAGAGCTCCCGTCGGACGGCAGAGCCCGTGGCAGAAGAGCCACGCAGGTCTTCCCAGGCCGTGACGTCCGGGCGACCGGTCACGGGCTGCCCGGGACGGAGACACTGCGCGGCATTCCCCGCCAGAGCGACGGCGAGGCCGACTCGCGCGCTTCGGAACCGGGGAGCCGGACCGCGGTCCGCGACCCCTGGCAGGAGCGGGAGGAGGCCGCCCCGTTCGGGCACGCCCCCGATGCGGACGGGCAGACCCACGATCCGCACGAGGTCACGGTCCAGTTGGACGCCGTGCAGCTCGGGGAAGGTTTCCTGCGGCAGGTGAAGGAGGGCCCGGGCGCCGAGCCCGCCGCCGACCGGCCCGTCTTCGTCGACGAGTCCGGCCGCCGCAGCCGCCGCTACCGCCGTATCGGCATGGCCGTCGCCCTGGCCTGCGGGGTCTACGCCGTCGTCATCGTCGCCACGCTGCTGTCGGGCAACTCCAACGCCCCCTGGCTGCCCGTGCCGACCAAGGAGGACAACCCGCCGGCCGGGCAGGTCGACAGCCCGCCGCTGACCGCCGAGTCGGCACCGACCGGAGAGGCCGGAGACACCGGCGTCACCGCGCCGGGCAGCGTACCGGCGACCGGCGAGGCCACGGCACCCGCGCCCGGCCCCAGCGCCGCCGCACCCGGTGCCACCGCAGACCCCGGCCGCCCCGGCACGTCCGCAAAGCCCTCGCCGACCGCGACCCGGACCAGCCCGGCGCCGGACGGCAAGGCCACCGAACCCGCCCCGAC
>NZ_JBEXSH010000771.1:0-4475 GCF_040613555.1 Streptomyces sp. NPDC006265 | reverse complement strand
GTCATCAGGTGCCGGACGAGTATCGGGCCGTCGGCCGGGCGGGTCTCGACGTCCGCCCCGGCGCCGCCGACGTAGACCCGGGGGTCGGCGAACGCGGGCAGGTGGTCGGCGACCGGGTCGTCCAGGGACAGCCGGCCCTCCTCCACGAGCATCAGCGCGGCGACCGCGGTGACCGGCTTCGTCATGGAGTAGACCCGCCACAGGGTGTCGGGCTCGACCGGGAGCCCGGCCGCGATGTCGCGTCGGCCGTGCGTCGCGAGGTGGGCGACGCGCCCGCCGCGGGCGACGGAGACGAGGAAGCCCGGCAGACGGCCCTCGTCGACCAGTCGGGCGAAGTGCCGGTCCAGGCGGCCCAGCACCTGCGGATCCAGCCCGACCTCACCCGGATCGACCTCTTGTCGCAGCTGTGCCATGGCTCGTCTCCCGTCGCGCTCGTCGAGGTGAGATCCGGCATACCCCGCCCGGCCCGCCTCAGACCCCATCGGGGTGCAGGAACAGTTCATGATCGCGTAAGAACGAGTGAGCGAGGGGGCCTCGGGCCCGGGGCGGAGGACCTATGGCCGATGGCCTGGTGGGAGCTGCCTTCCTAGGCTCGGGTCGTCGCCGTGCTCAGGACGCCAGGAGAAGAGGTCACGATGCCCGTGAACGGTCGCAGCCACATCCGTATCGCCCGTCCCTCCAGGGACCTCGCGGCAGCCGAGCGGTTCTGGGGCGGAGGGCTCGGGCTCGGCGTGGTGTGGCGGGCCGAGGGCGGGGACGGACCTGGGGAGCACAACCTGCTGATGCTCGGCTGGCCCGACGCCGACTGGCACCTGGAACTCGTGCACGAGCCCGCCCGGCCGGTCGAGCCCCGTCCCACGGAGGAGGACCTGCTCGTCATCTACGTGGACGGTCCCGTCCCGGACGACCTGGTGGCCCGGCTGGAGGAGCACGGCGGCACGAGGGTGGAGTCTCCCAACCCCTACTGGAACCAGTGGGGAGTCACCGTCGAGGACCCGGACGGCTACCGCCTGGTCCTGTGCCGGCGGGCCTGGTCCAACGGCTGAACCCACGAGGCTCGGGGCAAGGCACCCGAGGGGTGCGGGGAACTGCGCGACCGCCCCCCCACGCACCCGCACCCGACGCACAACCACCGGCTGCCGGGCCCTCAAGGGGCCCGGCAGTACGACCTGATGACCTCAGGCCGTCACCCTCTCCGGCTGAACAGCCCCGGGTTCGGCGCGCTCTCCCAGCGACTCCGTCGGAACCCGGTGCGTCTCCCGCGCCGACACCGCCGCGATCACCGGCGGCACGCACAACGCCGCCGTGAACAGCGCCACCGCCGACCAGTCGTCGCCCCCCGGCCCCGCGATCTGCGCCGCGAACGTCACCGCGAACCCGGCCGCCGCGAACCCGATCTGCGTGCCGATGGCCACGCCGGACAGCCGGACCCGGGTGGTGAACATCTCGCCGTAGAAGGCGGGCCACACCCCGTTCGCGGCGCTGTAGACGACGCCGAAGCAGACGACGCCCGTCACGAACGTCAACGGGTAGGAGCCGGTGGAGACCGCCCACAGGTACAGGAACATCGTCACCGCGCTGCCGGCCGCGCCGATCAGGAAGACCGGGCGGCGCCCGATCCGGTCGGACAGCATCGCCCACAGCGGGATCGCGGCGAGCGCGACGACGTTGGCCAGGGCGCCCACCCACAGCATGGCCGTACGCGACATGCCGACCGCGTCGCTCGTGGCGTACGCCAGCGCCCACACCGTGAAGATCGTGCTGACCGAGGCGATCAGCGCGCCCGCGATCACTCGCAGCACATCCGCCCAGTGCTCGCGGAGCAGGATCAGGAGGGGCATCCTGACCGCACCCTCCTCGGCTGCCTGCTGGGCGAAGGCCGGCGTCTCGTCCAGCTTGCGGCGGATCACGTAGCCGACGACGGCGACTCCGACGCTCAGCCAGAACGGCAGCCGCCAGCCCCACGACAGCAACTGGTCCTCGGGCAGCGCGGCGACCGGGATGAAGACCAGCGTGGCCAGCAGCTGGCCGCCCTGGGTGCCGCTGAGGGTGAAGCTGGTGAAGAAGCCGCGCCGGTCCGGCGGCGCGTGCTCCAGCGTCATGGAGTTGGCGCTGGCCTGCTCGCCCGCCGCCGAGATGCCCTGCAGCACCCGGCACAGCACCAGCAGGACCGGGGCGAGAGGGCCGACCTGGTCCCGGGTCGGCAGACAGCCGATGAGGAACGTCGACAGGCCCATCAGCATCAGCGTGAAGACCATGATCTTCTTACGGCCGAGTTTGTCCCCGTAGTGCCCGAGCACCAGCGCGCCGACCGGGCGGGCGGCGTACGCGACGCCGAACGTCGCCAGCGACAGCAGGGTCGCGGTCGCCGGGTCGGAATCGTCGAAGAACACCTCGGGGAAGATCAGCGCGGCGGCGCTGCCGTAGATGAAGAAGTCGTAGTACTCCAGGGCGCTGCCGATCCAGGCGGCGGTGGCGGCCTTCCTGGGCTGGCCGGGCGGGGCGGCGGACCCTGAGGGCATGGCGGGGACGGACACGGCGGCTCCTTCGGGGGGCTCCACCCTAGGGCGGAGCGGGGCGACGGACGAGCAGAGGGGACGTGCCGGATCGCGGCTAATTAACCCACTGGGTAGTTAGTAGGGGATGGCCAGAGATGCTGCGCCCGCGTGTCGCCGGTGTCAAGGGGTGGTGCGAGGGACGTTCAGTCCGCCGAGCGCTCCGCCGTCAGATACGCGATCACCATGTCCCCCAGCATCGCCCGGTAGTGCGCGCGCTGCGCCCCGTCGAGCAGGTCGCGGCCGAACAGGGCACCGAAGGTGTGCCGGTTGGAGACCCGGAAGAAGCAGAAGGAGGAGATCATCGCGTGCAGGTCGACGGCGTCGACGTCGGCCGTGAACAGGCCCGATTCCTGGCCCGACGCCAGGATCCGGCGGATCACGTCCAGGGCGGGGGAGCCGATCTTCCCGAGCTTCTCGGAGCCGGCGATGTGCTGCGCCTCATGGATGTTCTCGATGCTGACCAGGCGGATGAAGTCCGGGTGCTGCTCGTGGTGGTCGAAGGTCAGCTCGGCCAGCCGCCGGATCGCCGCCACCGGGTCCAGGTGGTCGACGTCGAGCTCCTGCTCGGCCTCCCGGATCACCCCGTACGCGCGCTCCAGCACGGCCGTGAACAGCTGCTCCTTGCCGCCGAAGTAGTAGTAGATCATCCGCTTGGTGGTGCGGGTGCGGGCGGCGATCTCGTCCACCCGCGCGCCGTCGTAGCCGGCCCGGGCGAACTCCTGGGTGGCGACGTGGAGGATCTCGGCCCGGGTGCGGGCGGCGTCACGGATGCGCTCGCCGGATCGTGCCGGTTCTTCGACGCTGGTCATCAGGTTCCTTCGGGCGGAGGGTCCGGTGCCGGTGATTCTAGAAGCAGGGCTCGTCCGGCCGAGGGGTCTTCCCGAGCCCGCGCTCGGCTGATATAGCTAACGTACTAGTTCGTACATTAGTGAGCCGCTCGGGAGGCGCGCATGCCCAAGGACTCGTATCTCGTCGGACTGATCGGTTCCGGTATCGGTCCGTCACTCAGCCCGGCGCTGCACGAGCGGGAGGCAGACCGGCGGGGCCTGCGCCTGGTGTACCGGCTGATCGGCATCGACACCCTCGGGGTTCGGCCCGAGGCGGTCGGGGACCTGGTGCGGGCCGCCCGCGACCTGGGCTTCGACGGGCTCAACATCACGCACCCGTGCAAGCAGCTCGTCATCGAGCACCTGGACGCGCTCGCCCCCCAGGCCGAGGCGCTGGGCGCGGTCAACACCGTCGTCCTCGAGGACGGCCGCGCGGTCGGCCACAACACGGACGTCACCGGCTTCGCCGCCTCGTTCGCGCGCGGGCTGCCCGACGCGCCGCTGGAGCGGGTCGTGCAGCTGGGCGCCGGCGGTGCGGGGGCGGCCGTCGCCCACGCCACGCTCACCCTCGGCGCCGGGCGGGTCACCGTCGTCGACGCCCTGCCCGAGCGGGCCGCGGCTCTGGCCGGAGCGCTGAACCGGACCTTCGGAGAGGGCCGGGCGGACGCCTCCGCCCCGGACCGGCAGGCCGAGCTGCTCGCCCGGGCCGACGGCATCGTGCACGCCACCCCCACCGGCATGGCCGCCCACCCCGGCCTGCCCCTGCCCGCCGACCTGCTCCACTCCGGGCTGTGGGTGGCCGAGGTGGTCTACCGCCCGCTGGAGACCGAGCTGCTGCGGACCGCCCGAGCCCTGGGCTGCGCCACCCTCGACGGCGGCGGCATGGCCGCCTTCCAGGCCGCCGACGCGTTCCGCCTGTTCACCGGCCGGGAACCCGACGCCGCACGGATGCTGGCGGACCTGACTGAACTGGCCGGGGCCGTCGGAGCTCCGCACTAGTGCCGCGGCAGGCAACGTTTGCCCGTTGAGGAGCGGCGTTTGGTGCGTGCTCTCGGCGTGCCGGCCGGAAGCCCTCGTACTGGACGTACTC
>NZ_JBEXSH010000770.1:0-4480 GCF_040613555.1 Streptomyces sp. NPDC006265 | reverse complement strand
GTCCGCCCGCTCGGCGCTGCGGGCGGTCAGCAGCAGCAGGCCGAGCCGCTCGCCGGCGATCTCGGCGTCCGCGATCCTGCGCTGCACCAGCCGTGCCGCCGACTCATCCGGGGTGCCCTCCTCCAGCCGCCCCTGGATCATCATCGCCGTTTCGTGCAGCCGCGCGGTGCCCTCGCGCACCGCCTCCAGCGCCTTGTCCATCTCGTCCGCGGGGGCGTCGAGGAGTTCGACCTGCGCGGAGACCAGCTGGGCCAGACGCGCGCGGAAGGCCAGGCGCAGCCGCAGCAGCACACCCGTGGGCGTCGCCGGCACGACTGCGAAGCGCATCAGGGCACTGGAGCAGAACGCCAGGGCCATCGCACCGCACAGCTCGGGCAGCGTGTCCACGGTGGCGCCCACGAACAGCGACAGGAAATAGACCTGGAAACCGATCAGCCCGAGCGCGGTCCCCCGGTCGCCGAACCGGCGGCCGTAGACCGCGCAGAAGATCAGGACGACGAAGAAGGCGTCCCCGACCACGAGACGCGCGTTGAGCACCGCCCCCAGGGACACCGAGGCCAGGGCTACCGGCAGCCCCAGCGCCAACGTCACGGCCTGCGCGGCCGGCTGCTCCTCCCGGATGGCGAAGGTGGCGACCATCGCCGCCATGGCCCCCGCCACCAGAAGGTGCACATCGGCGCCCAGCAGGGAGAGCACGGCCACGGTCAGGGCGATCGCGCCGACCGTCCGCAGCCCGGCCGTCAAGCGCAGCAGTCCGGGGTCGGACGCCGCGATCCGGTCCCGCAGCCGTGCCCGCACCGCGCGTCCCGCTGCCCTCACGCCGCCGCACTCTCTCCCGACTCACACCAAGATCCGTATCTCAGCATGACATGCCACCGGCGCGAGCTTCCGCCCGGCCCGGTCTACTGGGGCCCGTGCGACCCCTCGATCTGCGCCCGCACCTGTTCCGGCGTCAGATAGGCGTCGGAGTACTCGAAGTCCTTCAGCCGCGCCGCCCTGCGGGCCTGGAACCCGGTCCGCACGAAGTCGTCGCCGGCGACGGCGTTGAGCAGCCAGTTCGTCATCACCCGCGTCTTGGCCACGTTGGTGCGCAGCGCCGACCAGTGGTAGCCGCGGGCCACGGCCTGGGCGGGCAGCCCGCGCAGTTCGACGCCCAGCGGCTTGGACACCGCGTCGGTGCCACCGAGGTCGACGACGAGCCCGAGGTCCTTGTGGACGTACGGCTTCATGGCCTGGCCCCGCAGGGACGCGATGACATTGTCGGCCACGTGCCTGCCCTGCCGCAGGGCGTGCTGTGCGGTGGGCGGGCACATGGCGCCGTCCCCCTTGGCCAGGTCGGGCACGGCGGCCGAGTCGCCGAGCGCGAACACCCCGTCGTCGCCCGGCAGGTTCATCTCGGAGGCGACCGCGAGCCGCCCCTTGACGGTCTCCGCGCCCAGCGTGGCGATGAGCGGGCTGGCGACGACCCCGGCCGTCCAGATGAGCGTGCGGGTCGGGACCACCCGCCCATTGGTGAAGGTGACCTCCTCGGGGCCCGCCTTGGCGATGGAGGTGCCCAGGGAGATGTCGATGCCCCGTCGGCGCAGGATCTCCTGCGCGCTGCTGCCGAGCTTGTCGCCCAGCTCCGGCATCAGCTTCGGCGCGATGTCGATCAGGTGCCACTTGATCAGACTCGGGTCCAGCCGCGGATAGCGCTTGACCGCGGCATGCGTGAGCCGTTGCAGGCACGCCGCGGTCTCGGTGCCCGCGTAACCGCCGCCCACCACCACGAACTGCAGCCGCGAGGCCCGCTCCACGGGGTCCTGGCTCGCATCGGCCAGGTCCAGCTGCGAGATGACGTGGTCACGGATGTACGCCGCCTCGGCCAGCGTCTTCATCCCGAACGCGTGGTCCGTCAGCCCCGGGATGTCGAAGGTCCGGGTGATGCTGCCGGGCGCCAGCACGATGTAGTCGTACGGTTCGTTGACGATCTCGTCGGTGATGGTGCGGATGACGCAGACCTTGGACTTCAGGTCCACGCCGATGGCACCGCCCGGAATGATCCGCGTGCGGTACTTCTTGCTGCGACGCAAGGAGACGGCTATCGACTGCGGCGTCAGCACCCCGGAGGCGACCTGGGGGAGCAGCGGCAGGTAGAGCTGGTAGGCGAACGGCGTCACCAGCGTGACGTCGGCCTCGTCCGGGGAGAGTTTCCGTTCCAGACGGCGGACGCACTCCACTCCGGCGAAACCTGCGCCAACCACCAGGATCCTGGGTCGTGTCACGGTGTTCATCCCTTTCTGCGGCTCCAGGCGGTCTGCCTCGAACGCCTTCCGACTGCCCCTGGATCGCTGGTTCGCACCCTTTCGATCCCACCGTGTGTCCCGCCGGTGCGCCAGTCGGGCGCGGCGGGCAGACGAACGCGTCGATCACCACCATGCCCGCACCGTGGCCGAAAAGCACCAGGCGGGAGTGAAGAACGCGTGCACACCGGTCCGGCCGGACCCGCCGTCAGGAGCCGACGCCGCCTTGGAAATGACACAGCAACAGAC
The DNA here is from genome assembly GCF_040613555.1 of Streptomyces sp. NPDC006265. Lineage (NCBI taxonomy): Bacteria > Bacillati > Actinomycetota > Actinomycetes > Kitasatosporales > Streptomycetaceae > Streptomyces > Streptomyces sp. NPDC006265. The sequence goes on along the minus strand of NZ_JBEXSH010000770.1, from coordinate 1,949 downwards.
ACACGTCGTCGTCCCGCTCGGAATCGCTCAGCAACGGATGCAGAAGCCGGTCCGCCGACCCCTCCAGGTCCGCGTCCAGCTCCGTGGAACGGAACCTGCCGAGCGCCGTGGCCAGCCGCTCGATGCCCGGGTCTATGCCCTGCGCACGCCGCTCCACCAGCCCGTCCGTGTACAGCGCGAGGGTCGAACCGGGCGCCAGCTGCTCCGTGTGGTCGGCGATCTCCTGGGTGAGCGGGATGCCGAGCATCGCGCCGGGTTTGGCGTCGAGGGTGCGCACGGTGCCGTCGGGCAGGCGCAGCACCGGCGGCGGATGCCCCGCGGCGGCCCAGGTCAGCGTGGGCTCGTCCGGGTGGAACCGGGCTATCACGGCGGTGGCGTACAGGTCCGGCTGGAGATGGTGCAGGAACCGGTGCAGCCGGGTCAGCAGCCGGCCCGGGCTGTCACCGTCGACGGCGTACGCCCGCAGTGCGGTGCGCAGCTGGCTCATCATGACCGCCGCGTGCAGACCGTGGCCGGTCACGTCGCCGATGACGGTGATGAGACCGCCGTCCCGCTGGGGGAAGGCGTCGTACCAGTCGCCGCCGATGTTCAGCCCGTGCGTGGCCGGAAGGTACCGCGCGGCCAGGCTGAGGCCCGGCGTGGTCGGCAGATCCGTCAGCAGGGCGCGCTGCAGCGTCTCGGCGATGTCGCGGTTGTGCTCGAAGCGCCGGGCGTTGTCGATGGCGATGCTGGCCCGCCGGGTGAGCTCGATCAGCATCACCGCGTCGTCCGGGTCCCAGCGCGCGCCGGGCGGCGACAGCGTCAGGACCCCCAGGGGAGCCCGCCGCGTCGGCAGCGGCACACACAGCAGCGGTCGGCCGGGATCCAGCGCCGACGGTGGCTGGTCCTCCACGCCGGGCAGGTTGCCGGGATGGTCGGCGGCGTACTGGGGCCGCCCGGTACGGGCCGCGACCACGGCCGCGGCCGGATGCGGCGCCGACCGGTCCCTGTCCTCCTCGTGGTCGAACAGCCAGACGTCGACGCTGCGCGCGTACTCCGGCACCAGCAGGTCCGGCAGCCGGCGCACGATCTCCTCGTGGTTCAGCGACGCCGTCAGCACGGCGCTCGCGTCCGCGAGGAACGTCAGCCGGCGTCGGGCGCTCTCTGCCTCCTTGCGGGCGCTGCGCTCGGCGGCGAAGGCCTCGCGCTGGGCCCGCCCGGCCGCGTCCAGCTCGGCGTGCAGTGCCAGGACGCCCTGGTTGGTCTGGTGCAGCTCCTCGCGGTGGAAGAGGACCAGATCCTCCTGCTCGGTGAGTTTGTCCAGCACCACGGCCGTGTCCTCGTCGGCGCCGAGCAGCGCCTCCGACAGGGCGGCGGTATCGGCGGCGACGGTGCCGTCCTCGGCGGCATCGGCCGTTTCGGGGCAGGGGACGGTGACCTCCCAGAGCGGCTCCCCGGCGGCGCACGCCTCCGGCGACGGGGTCACCACGACGTGCAGCAGCCCCTCCTCGGCGGGGGAGCCCGCCACGTCCATGGTGAGCCGCCAGGTGCCGCCCTTGGTGAGGCACTGGCGCAGGTGGGCGCTGAGGGCGGCGGCCAGCCGGGCCCGCTCGACGGTGGGCACACCGTACGCGGCGGCCAGGCGCGCGAGCGAGATGCGGGCGCGGGCCGCGTCGGTGACGGTGGTGATCTGCCAAGTGCGCATCATGGGCGTTCCGGCGGGGTCGAGGTCAGCACGGCCACGGCGGTGTCGTCCCGCACCGGCCGGGCGGGACTGCTGGCGTCACGTATCGTCACGGCGGCCGTCACGGCCGGGTCGGCCGCGGGCAGCCCGGGGCCGGACGGCGGCGTCCAGCGGCTGGGCAGGCCGTCGGTGTGAAGGATCAGCAGCGGGTCGTCCGTCCAGTCGGCCTCCTCCTCGCGGAGGGTGGTGGGCCGGTGCACCCCCACGATGCCGGGGCGCGACAGCA
>NZ_JBEXSH010000769.1:0-4500 GCF_040613555.1 Streptomyces sp. NPDC006265 | reverse complement strand
TTTTTTTTTTTTTTTTCTGTTTTCTTATGAGCAGCGGGGCCCGCGCGGGGGGGGGGCGGCGCGCCGCCCCCGGGCCCCCCCCCCGCCGGCATGAGATCGAGGACGTCAGCGAGGGCCGTACTCCTCGGCCCACGCCTCCACCGAGTCCGCCGCCCGGTCGAAAGCCTCCGCGCGGCCCACGAAGTCCGCGTTGTGCGTCGTCATCAGCGGTACCGGACCGGCGGTGTCGCCCTGGCGTCCGAGCAGCAGCGCCTGCCCCTGCACGGTCCGGGGCAGCCCCAGCCAGCGGACCGGCTGCTGCACCGTACGCACCGAGACGACCTGCTCCCAGGACGCCGTACGCGTCGTGAGGAAACCCACGTGCCGCAGCCCGCGCGCGCTGAGCCACACGCCCATGCGCAGCAGCCGCAGCGCCGCGGCGATGACGAGCAACGCGAGCGCGAACACCACCGCGGCCGACGTCGGTTCGGCCGTCGCGGCGATGATGACCGCCGCGAACAGCACGAACGAGGCGAGCAGCAGCGCGAGCGCCGCAACGCCGACGCGCCAGGGCCCGGGCCGGTATGGCCGCCGCCAGAGGTCACGGTCGTCGTAGGGCAACGGAACATCGTCCGCCGCCTCGAAAACACGGTCGGCCGTCAGGAAGGGCAGGGGCACGGCTGGTCCTCACTCGATCCATGCGTGGGCTGTGCCCGGTGAGGCTACCGATCTGTGTGCCCGGTCACCACTGGCGGGGGGCCGGATGGAGTCACCGCCGATGCGGTGCGGTTCAGTGCTTCTCGGACGCCTGCGACTGCTGAGGCTGATCAGTCGTCTTGCCGGGCGACAGCGCGGGCGTCCCGATGACCAGGGACCCCACGAGCCCCGCCACGATGGTGAGCCCCAGCAGCCAACGGCCGGCCATCTGACCGACGGACGACCGCTCGCGCGGCGGGGGAGTGACATTGCTGCGGAACCTGTCGGCCTCGGCGACGAAGGCAAACGGTACGGGTTCACGCCGACCGAACATCAGGGGTACTTCTCCTTCAGGGGTGGAACGGATCACTTTCGTCTGTAGAGACGAACGAACTCCCTCAGAGGTGCCCTGTTTCATCGACTTCATTGCGGCACGCCACCGATCGCACCGAATCGGCCGGGCCGTAGAGTGGCGTCGCCACACGACGAGATGGGAAGGCCCTGCCAACCGTGACCGACACTCCCGCCGACGATCTCAAACCCAGCTACCGCAGCGACGTCACCGTCGAGCTGGTCAAGCACACCGCGTCCGACGCGGACGTCCTCTTCGCCGCCCGCGTCTCGACCCTCGGCGAGCAGTCCCTGGACGAGCTGAAGAAGGACCCCGAGCGTTCCAAGGGCCTGATCAACTACCTGATGCGGGACCGGCACGGCAGCCCCTTCGAGCACAACTCGATGACGTTCCTCATCAGCGCCCCGATCTTCGTCTTCCGCGAGTTCATGCGGCACCGCGTCGGCTGGTCGTACAACGAGGAGAGCGGCCGCTACCGCGAGCTCCAGCCCGTCTTCTACGTTCCCGACGAGTCCCGCAAGCTGGTCCAGGAGGGCCGCCCGGGCAAGTACGTCTTCGTCGAGGGCACCCAGGCCCAGCAGGAGCTGACCGGCCGCGTGATGGAGGACTCGTACCGGCAGGCGTACGAGGCCTACCAGGAGATGCTCGCCGCCGGCGTCGCCCGGGAGGTAGCCCGTTCGGTCCTCCCGGTCGGCCTGTACTCCTCGATGTACGCCACCTGCAACGCCCGCTCGTTGATGCACTTCCTCGGCCTGCGCACCCAGCACGAGCTGGCCAAGGTCCCGTCCTTCCCGCAGCGCGAGATCGAGATGGTCGGCGAGAAGATGGAGGCCGAGTGGTCCCGGCTCATGCCCCTCACCTACGCGGCCTTCAACGGGAACGGACGCGTGGCGCCATAACGCGTCCCCGGTCGCCCGGTCAGGTAAGGATGTACGGTTCAGCCGTGTGAAATGTCCGTATTGCGGCATTTAGATAAGTTCATCTAGCCTGATCAAACGGGTCCGGCACTGCTTGAACCCCCGAGCAGGCAGTGCCGGGCTCCACCTTTGTCACGACTTGTCGCCTGCCCCGTGGGCAGACCCGGTCCTGAGCAACGAGTAGCGTGTAACCCATGGCTCCGACCTCGACTCCGCAGACCCCCTTCGGGCGGGTCCTCACCGCCATGGTCACGCCCTTCACGGCGGACGGCGCACTCGACCTCGACGGCGCGCAGCGGCTCGCCGCCCACCTGGTGGACGCAGGCAACGACGGCCTGGTCATCAACGGCACCACCGGCGAGTCCCCGACCACCAGCGACGCGGAGAAAGCGGATCTCGTACGGGCGGTCCTGGAGGCGGTCGGAGACCGTGCCCACGTGGTGGCCGGAGTCGGCACCAACGACACCCACCACAGCATGGAGCTCGCCCGGGCGGCGGAGCGCACCGGCGCACACGGCTTGCTCGTCGTCACCCCGTACTACAACAAGCCCCCGCAGGAAGGCCTCTACCGGCACTTCACGGCCGTCGCCGACACCACCGGCCTTCCGGTGATGCTCTACGACATCCCCGGTCGCAGCGGCGTCCCGATCAACACCGAGACGCTCGTCCGCCTCGCAGAGCACCCGCGGATCGTCGCCAACAAGGACGCCAAGGGCGACCTCGGCCGCGCCAGCTGGGCCATCGCCCGCTCCGGCCTCGCCTGGTACTCCGGCGACGACATGCTGAACCTGCCCCTCCTCTCGGTCGGCGCGGTCGGCTTCGTCTCGGTCGTCGGCCACGTCGTCACCCCCGAGCTGCGCGCCCTGGTCGAGGCGTACACCTCGGGCGACGTCCAGAAGGCAACCGAGATCCACCAGCAGCTGCTCGCCGTCTACACCGGTATGTTCCGCACCCAGGGCGTGATGACGACCAAGGCGGCGCTCGCCCTGCAGGGGCTGCCCGGCGGACCCCTGCGTGCCCCCATGGTCGAGTGCGCACCCGAGGAGATCGAGCAACTCAAGATCGATCTTGCCGCGGGCGGGGTACAGCTCTGACACCAGACTTCGCGCGGACCCCCGCGCAACTGCTTCACAACTGAATAAGCGGGCCACCGGTGCCCGCGTACCCCACACACAACTGCTTCTGCACGAACGTCACGCGCGCCACGTGCCCCACCGGTACGTGGCGCGCGTGGTGAGGAGAGTCTTTTGAGTCATCCGCATCCCGAACTCCGCACGCCCCCGCCGCTCCCCGAAGGCGGCCTGCGCGTCACTCCGCTCGGCGGCCTCGGCGAGATCGGCCGCAACATGACGGTCTTCGAATTCGGCGGCCGCCTGCTCATCGTCGACTGCGGGGTGCTCTTCCCCGAGGAGGAGCAGCCCGGCATCGACCTGATCCTGCCGGACTTCTCGTCCATCAGGGACCGCCTCGACGACATCGAGGGCATCGTGCTCACGCACGGGCACGAGGACCACATCGGCGGTGTCCCCTTCCTCCTGCGCGAGAAGCCGGACATCCCGCTGATCGGCTCCAAGCTGACCCTCGCCCTCATCGAGGCCAAGCTCCAGGAGCACCGCATCCGCCCCTACACCCTCGAGGTGGCGGAGGGGCACCGCGAGCGCATCGGTCCCTTCGACTGCGAGTTCATCGCGGTCAACCACTCCATCCCGGACGCGCTGGCCGTGGCCATCCGCACCCCCGCGGGCATGGCGGTCCACACCGGCGACTTCAAGATGGACCAGCTCCCGCTGGACAGCCGGCTCACCGACCTCCACGCATTCGCACGTCTGAGCGAGGAGGGTATCGACCTCCTCCTCTCGGACTCGACGAACGCCGAGGTGCCGGGGTTCGTCCCGCCCGAGCGGGAGATCTCCAACGTCCTGCGCCAGGTCTTCGCCGGCGCCCGCAAGCGCATCATCGTCGCGAGCTTCGCCAGCCACGTGCACCGCATCCAGCAGATCCTGGACGCGGCGCACGAGTACGGCCGCCGCGTCGCCTTCGTCGGCCGCTCCATGGTCCGCAACATGGGCATCGCACGGGACCTGGGCTATCTGAAGGTCCCGCCGGGCCTGGTCGTGGACGTCAAGACGCTCGACGACCTCCCGGACAGCGAGGTGGTCCTGGTCTGCACGGGCTCCCAGGGCGAACCGATGGCCGCCCTGTCCCGCATGGCCAACCGCGACCACCAGATCCGCATCGTCCAGGGCGACACGGTGATCCTCGCGTCGTCCCTGATCCCCGGCAACGAGAACGCGGTCTACCGCGTGATCAACGGCCTCACCCGCTGGGGCGCCAACGTGGTCCACAAGGGCAACGCCAAGGTCCATGTCTCCGGCCACGCCTCCGCGGGCGAGCTGCTGTACTTCTACAACATCTGCCGCCCGAAGAACCTGATGCCGGTGCACGGTGAATGGCGCCACCTGCGGGCCAACGCCGAGCTGGGCGCCCTGACCGGCGTCCCGCACGACCGCATCGTCATCGCCGAGGACGGCGTCGCCGTCGACCTCGTCGAGGGCA
>NZ_JBEXSH010000768.1:0-4506 GCF_040613555.1 Streptomyces sp. NPDC006265 | reverse complement strand
GCGAGGAACCAGCCGGGCGGTGAGCCGGCGAGGAACCAGCCGGGCGGTGAGCCGGCGAGGAACCAGCCGGGCGGTGAGCCGGCGAGGAACCAGCCCGGTGGTGAGCCCGCCAAGAACCAGCCGGGCGGTGAGCCCGCCAAGAACCAGCCCGGTGGCGAGCCCGCGAAGAAGCAGCCCGCCCCAGCACCCTCACCCGGCCGCCCCTCACCGAGCCACCCCGCCCCCGGCCCGGTCAAACGAACCGACGCCCCGGAAGACTCCGCGAAAGGAGACTCATGAACACCGGTGAACTCACCGACCTCGGACAGCAGCTGCGGGTGGACAGTGTCCGCGCCGCCGCCGCGGCGGGCTCCGGGCACCCGACGTCCTCGATGTCCGCGGCCGACCTGATGGCCGTGCTGCTCGCGCACCACCTCCGTTACGACTTCGACCGTCCCGCTCACCCCGGCAACGACCGCTTCGTCCTCTCCAAGGGCCACGCCTCCCCGCTGCTGTACTCCGCGTACAAGGCGGCCGGCGCCATCGACGACGACGAGCTGCTCACCTTCCGCAAGCTGGGCAGCCGCCTCGAAGGGCACCCCACCCCGCAGCGCCTGCCGTGGGTCGAGACGGCCACCGGCTCGCTCGGGCAGGGACTGCCCGTCGGCGTCGGCATCGCGCTGGCCGGCAAGCGGCTCGACCGCACCGGCTACCGGACCTGGGTGCTGTGCGGCGACAGCGAGCTGGCCGAGGGATCCGTGTGGGAGGCCGCCGAGCACGCCGGGTACGAGCACCTGGACAACCTCACCGTGATCGTCGACGTCAACCGGCTCGGCCAGCGCGGCCCCACCCGGCACGGCCACGACCTGGACGCCTACGCCCGCCGCTTCCAGGCCTTCGACTGGCACACCATCGAGGTCGACGGCCATGACGTGGACGCCGTAGACCGCGCGTACGGCGAGGCCGTGTCCACCAAGGGCCAGCCCACCGCGATCCTCGCCCGCACCCTCAAGGGCAAGGGCGTCGAGGGCGTTCAGGACCGCGAGGGCCTGCACGGCAAGCCGCTGCCGGAGGCCGAGGAGGCGATCACCGAACTCGGCGGTCCGCGGAACATCCGCGTCCGGGCGCAGGAGCCGCCCGCCGCCCGCATGCTGCACTCCGTCCACACCGGTAACTTCGAACTCCCCCGGTGGGACAAGGGCGAGGAGGTCGCCACCCGCAACGCCTTCGGCGAGGCGCTCACCGCCCTCGGCACCGGCCGCGGCGACATCGTCGCCCTGGACGGCGAGGTGGGCGACTCCACCCGCGCCGAGTTCTTCGCCAAGGAGCACCCCGACCGCTACTTCGAGTGCTACATCGCCGAACAGCAGCTGGTCGCCTCGGCCGTCGGCCTCGCCTCCCGCGGCTGGGTGCCGTACGCCGCTACGTTCGCGGCGTTCCTGACCCGGGCCTACGACTTCGTACGGATGGCGTCGGTCAGCGGCGCCGGCATCAACCTCGTCGGCTCGCACGCGGGTGTCGCCATCGGCCAGGACGGGCCCAGCCAGATGGGTCTGGAGGACCTGGCGATGATGCGGGCGGTGCACGGCTCGACCGTGCTGTACCCGTGCGACGCCAACCAGACCGCGCGGCTCGTCGGCGCGATGGCCGGCCTGGAGGGCGTCCGCTACCTGCGCACCTCGCGCGGCGCGAGCCCGGTGATCTACGCCCCCGACGAGGAGTTCCCGGTCGGCGGCAGCAAGGTGCTGCGCTCCTCCGGCCAGGACCGGCTGACCCTCGTCGCGGCGGGCGTCACCGTGCACGAGGCCCTGGCCGCCGCCGAGGCCCTGGAGCAGGAGGGCATCGCGGTGCGGGTGATCGACCTGTACTCCGTGAAGCCTGTCGACCGGGCCACCCTGCGCCGGGCCGCCGAGGAGACCGGCTGCCTGGTGACCGTGGAGGACCACCACCTCGAGGGCGGTATCGGGGACGCGGTCCTGGACGCCTTCACCGACGGGCGCCCCGTACCGCGCCTGGTGCGGCTCGGCGTGCGGACCATGCCGGGCTCGGCGTCCCCGGAGGAGCAGCTGCGCGCCTCGGGCATCGACGCGGAGTCCATCGCGGCGGCCGGGCGGCTGCTGGTGGAGGAGGCGGTCGTGCGGTGAGCGGCGGCGACGGCACGCGCAGGGTGCGGGCGGGCCGCCGCACGGTGGAGGTGCACCGGCCGGACAAGGTGCTCTTCCCCGGCGGCGGCGACGCCAAGGAGTACACCAAGGCCGACCTCGTGGACTTCCACCGTGCCGTCGCGCCCTTCATGCTGCCGCACCTGCGCGGCCGGCCACTGATGCTGGAGAGGCACCCGGACGGCATCGACGGCCCGACGTTCATGCAGAAGAACACTCCGGACCACTACCCGGAGTGGATCGAGCGCGTCGAGCTGGCCAAGGAGGGCGGCACCGTCCGCCACACCGTCTGTGACGACACCGCCACCCTCCTCTACCTGGCCGACCAGGCGAGCATCACCCTGCACCGCTGGCTGTCCCGCTCCGACAGGATCGACCACCCCGACCGGCTGGTCTTCGACCTCGACCCGTCGGGGGACGACTTCGAGGCCGTGCGCGAGGCCGCCCGGCTGCTCGGGGAGCTGCTCGACGAGCTGGAGCTGCCCTCGGTCCTGATGACCACGGGCTCGCGCGGACTGCACGTCATCGTGCCGCTCAACGGCCGGCACGATTTCGACGAGGTGCGCGCCTTCGCCCGGGACGTCGCCGACACCCTCGCCGGCGCCCACCCCGACCGGCTCACCACCGCCGCCCGCAAGAAGGAGCGCGGTGAGCGGCTCTACCTCGACATCCAGCGCAACGCCTACGCCCAGACCGCCGTCGCGCCCTACACGGTCCGGTCCCGCCCGGGCGCGCCGGTGGCCACTCCCATCACCTGGGACCGGCTGGACGACCCGGAGCTGCACGCCCGCCGTTGGACCGTGGCCGACGCCGTCGAGCAGGCCCGCACCAACCCCTGGTCAGGCCTGCTGAGCCGCGGCCGGGCGCTGGGACCGGCCCGGCGGCGGCTGAACGCCCTGCGCGGCTGAGACCCCGTCGGTGATCTCCCGGTGAATGACAGATGCATGGGCCCGTAGAGGTTTGGCGAACACTCTTGCGGCCACACGGAGGGGGAGGTGGCCATGTCGAACACAAAAAACACGCAAGAGTCACAGGATTCACAGGGGTCCCAGGACTCCCGGAACTCGAGCAGAACGAACGACAAGCAGACGGCCAAGAGCCGGCCGAGCCCGATGGAGGTGCTGCGCCAGGCGCGCGGCCAGCTCGCGGAGCTCACCGGCATGGAAGCCGAGTCCGTGTCGTCCTTCGAGCAGACGGAGGAGGGCTGGGCGCTGGAGGTAGAGGTCCTCGAACTCGAGCGCGTGCCCGACACGATGAGCCTCATGGCGAGCTACCAGGTGGAGCTGGACGCAGAGGGGCAGCTCACGGGTTACCGCCGCGTCCGCCGCTACGAACGCGGGCGGTCCGACGCGCGCAGGCCCGGCGGCCGCTAGGCCGCCCGACCGGACCCGCACCCACACACGAGGAGGAACATCCGGCATGACTGTCGTACCGGCACAGCAGCCCGGCGGCGGAGGCGGCAGCAGCGGTCTCTACGACGTGCTCGAACTCGTCCTGGACAGGGGGCTCGTCATCGACGCATTCGTGCGCGTCTCCCTGGTCGGCATCGAGATCCTCAAGATTGACGTACGCGTCGTCGTCGCCAGCGTCGACACCTACCTGCGCTTCGCCGAGGCGTGCAACCGGCTCGACCTGGAGGCCGGGCCGCGCAAGGACCCGGGCCTGCCCGACCTGGTCGGGGAGATGACGGAGTCCGGGGCGCGCGGCAAGTCCAAGGGGGCGCTGTCCGGCGCTGCCGAGACCATATCCGACGCCTTCAAGCAAGGGCGTGACGACGGCTCCGAGCGCCAGGGCGAGTCCCGTCCGCGCGCCCGTAAGAGCGCGTCGTCCCGCAGGAAGGAGGAGCAGGAGTGAGCACCTACGTCTACGGCATCGCGGCGAGCTCGCACCCTTCCCTGCCCGAGGGCATGGGCGGCGTCGGCGACCCGCCCCGCGAGGTGCGTATCCTGCGGGAGGGTGACCTGGCGGCCGTCGTCAGTGAGGCGCCCGAGGGGCTGCGGCCCAAGCGCAAGGACCTGCTCGCCCACCAGAACGTGCTCAGCGAGGCCGGCGCGGCGGGCTGCGTGCTGCCCATGCGGTTCGGCAGCGTCGCCCCGGACGACCACTCCATCACCGGGGTGCTCGCCGAGCGTGCCGAGCACTACAAGGAGCGGCTGCGGGCCCTGGACAACCGGGTCGAGTACAACGTCAAGGCCAACCACGTCGAAGAGGCCGTGCTGCACCAGGTGATGGCCGAGAGCCCCGACATCCGCGGGCTCGCGGAGGCCAACCGGCAGGCGGGCGGCGGCAGTTACGACGACAAGATCCGGCTCGGCGAGCTGGTCGCGGCCGCGGTCAAGGCCAAGGAGGGTGGGTCCACCTGTGA
>NZ_JBEXSH010000767.1:0-4509 GCF_040613555.1 Streptomyces sp. NPDC006265 | reverse complement strand
GGCCACTTCGCTGTCGGGTGGTCCCGTCCCCGGCGGGCGGCCACGGCCATGGCCTCGTCGGGTGGTCCGGTCCCTGTCGGCCGGCCCCGCGCTGTCGGGTGGTCCCGTCCCTGTCGGCCGGCCCCGCGCCGGGTGGTCCCGGCCCAGTCGGGCGGCCGGTCCCCTCGATCGGCTCGCCTCGGGCGGCCCCACCTCCGTCGGGCGGCCCCGATCCCGTGGGGCGTGGCGTCCCACCCCCGTCGGGACGGCCACGGCGCCGCCAGGCCGCCCCTTCCGTTTCCTCCGTCCCCGCCCCCGTCAGGCCGCTGCGGCCGGCTGCATCAGGCGGGCCAGCAGGTCGTCCAGGGTGACCAGGCCGGTGAGCCGGCCGGAGTCGTCACGGACCACGGCCAGGGACGACCGGCGGCGGCGCAGCAGCTCGATCGCGACGGCGACCGTGGCGGTCTCCGCCAGTTCCGGCACCGGCCGGGCGAGGTCGCGCGCGGTCGTCGCCCGGCCCCGGGCCCGGGCCACCAGGGCGTCCCGGGCGTGCACGGAACCGAGGACCGTGCCGTTCTCCCGGACCAGCAGTCGGGTGCGGTCGTGCTCGGCGGCGAAGCGCAGCAGCGCGTCGAGATCCGCGCCGCCCTCGACCCAGGTGATCTCGGCGGCCGGGATCCGCAGCGCCGCGACCGGCGTCTCCGGCTCGGTCAGTGAGCGGGTCAGCAGCTCCGAGTCGGTCGCGCTGATCAGGCCCAGCCGCTCCGACTCCTCCACCAGGTGCGTCAGCTGCTCCCGGTTGTGCACCGAGGCCAGCTCGTCGCGCGGGGCCACCCGGGACAGCCGTACCAGGGCGTTGCTGACCCGGTTGAGCAGGCGGATCACCGGACGTACGGCCCGCACCACGGCCCGGAAGGGCGGCGACAGCAGCATCGCCGAACGCTCCGGGTGGGCGATCGCCCAGGACTTGGGCGCCATCTCGCCGACCACCATGTGCAGGAACACCACCACGACCATGGCCACGGCGAAGGCCACGCCGTAGCTCACGGCGCTGGGCAGGCCCAGCGTGTGCAGCAGCGGGTCGAGTTCGTGCGAAATCGCGGGCTTGGACACCGAGCCCAGGCCCAGCGTGCACACGGTGATGCCCAGCTGGGCGCCGGCCAGCATCAGCGACAGCTCGCGCATCCCGGCCAGGGCCGCCCCGGCGCCGCGCCGGCCCTCGGCCGCCGCCTTCTCCATGCGGTGCCGTTTGGCGGCGACCAGAGCGAACTCGGCCGCCACGAAGAAGCCGCTGCCGATCAGCAGCAGCACGGTCACGAAGACCGCTGTCGGGAAACTCACGCCATCTCCTCGGCTTCCACGGCCTTCACCACCGGACTGATCCGGACGCGGTCGGCCACGTGCCGGTCCAGCGTGCGGACGTCGATCACGGCCCGGCCGCCGCCGGGCAGTTCGACCGTGACCCGGTCGCCGACCGTCGGGAAGCGGCCGAGCCGGTCCACGACCAGGCCGGCCACGGTGTCGTAGTCGTCGTCCTCCGGCAGCCGGACACCGGTCGCCTCGGTCACCTCGTCCACCCGGCGGCCGGCGTCCACCAGCCAGCCGTCGCCGTCCGCGACGGCGAGCACGGTGACCTTGTCGGACTCGTCGGCGATGTCACCGACCAGCTCCTCGGCGATGTCCTCGTACGTGACGATGCCCGCCACGCCGCCGTGCTCGTCGAGGACGACCGCGAACTCGTCGTCTTGTTCCCGCATCCGCGTCACCGCGTCGGGCAGCGCGAGCGTGTCCGGCAGCAGCAGCGGTCGCCGGGCCACCTCACCGGCCCGTGCGCCGGACAGGCGGTCGGCGGGCAGCGCCATCAGCTCGCGCACGCCCAGCACGCCCACGATGTCGTCGGGGTGGTCGCCGAGGACCGGGTAGTTGGAGTGGCCGTGCCGGGCGATCAGACCGACCGCCTCCTCGGCGCCGGCGTCCTTGCGGACGAACACGGCGTCGGCACGCGGCACCATCACCTCGTCGAGGGCGCGCTCGGAGAACTCCAGCGCGTGGTCCAGCAGCGCGGCGGTGTCCTCCGGCAGTTCCCCCTGCTCGTGCGACTCACCGATCAGATGGCCCAGCTCCTCCAGCGTGGCGCCGTGGTGCAGTTCCTCGACGGGCTCGATCCCGGCCCTGCGCAGCAGCCGGTTGGCCGCGCTGTCGAAGATCCGTACGACGGGTCCGACGACCCTCAGATACGCCAGCGTGGACGGTGCCAGCGCCTTCGCCAGCCGCTCGGGCACGGCGATCGCGAGGTTCTTCGGAGCGAGTTCGCCCAGCACCATCTGCACGACCGTGGCCAGAACGAAGGCGAGCACGACGGCGATGCCGCCGACGGCCGCGTCGGGCAGACCGAGCCCCGACAGGGCCGGCCGGAGCAGCGCGGACACCGACGGCTCGGCGATGAAGCCGACGACCAGCCCGGTGACGGTGATGCCGAGCTGTGCGCCGGACAGCATGAACGACAGCCGCTCCAGCACCCTGAGGGCACGAGCTGCCCTGCGGTCCCCGGCCTCGGCCTCACGCGCGAGGGTCAGCCGGTCGGCGGAGACGTAGGCGAACTCCTGGGCGACGAAATAGCCGGTGCCCGCGGTCAGCACGAACACGGCGAGCAGGCCCAGCAAGGCCTCTCCGGCACTCATCGAACACCACCCCGCCGTGTGCCGCGATCACTCATGCCGTGGCGGGATGGTCGGGGACTGTGCCCCGGAGGGTCCGTCGGTCTGGCGGACAACAACGTGCTCCTTAGCTGTGGTGTGTCTCCGGTACAACGCTCGCCGTCGCGCCGGTGTTCCCGGATTCTACGACCCTGTAGATGAAGTCGCCCGGGATCGCGGGGAGGCCGTGGCCGCAGGGGCCACACCCCGATCGGCGGCTGCCGGAAGCGGAGGGGGCCGACGTATACGCGGCCCGGCTCCCGGCGTCGAACCGCACCTCCCCCCGGCCGCTCACGCAGTCCCTCCGTGAGGGCGCCGGCATCGACCGGCGGCCCTCCCGGCTCACTCGGCGGACGCGCCCTCGACCAGATCCGGCACCAGCCCCCGCATCGCCGCGCACTGGTCCGGTCCCATGAAGTGGGCCAGGGACTCGGTGACCGTGGCGGCGAGTGGGGCCGAGGCCTCCTTCAGCAGGTAGCGGGCCTTGTCCGTGAGGGCGACCTCGATGCCCCGCTTGTCGCCGCAGACCGACCTGCGGGTGACGAGTCCGGCGTGCTGCAGGCAGGCGATTTGGTAGGTGAGGCGGGTCTTGGGGCGGCCCAGGCGCTCCGCGACGCGCGTCATGCGCAGGCCGCCCTCGGGCTGCTCCGCGAGCAGGCACAGGACGAGGAACTCGTCGTGCGAGACGTCGAGCCTCTCCTTCACGGCCGCGCGCAGCCGCTGCTCCACCGCTCCCGTCGTGGCCAGCAGCAGCATCCAGGCGCGCAACTCCGCGGGCAGCAGCCCGCCACCGCCGAGGGACGGGCATTCGGGCAGGTCGGTGGGGTGCTCCCCGGGGTCGGCCATGCGTTGAGTCTACCTGTCGTCCAAATTTGGAGCAGAGGGTTGTTCAATTTTGGATGAGGCGCTAGCGTGCCGCACAGTCATCCAAATTTGAACGATATGGCAGGGAGAACGATCATGACCGTCACCGTGGAAACCGGACAGTGGCAGCTCGACGCGACCGCCTCGACCGTAGGCATCCGGCACCGGACGATGTGGGGCCTGGTCACCGTGAAGGGCGCCTTCGATGCCGTCGGCGGCACCGGCGAGGTCCGGTCCGACGGGTCCGCCGTCGGCACCCTGACCTTCGACGTCACCTCCCTGGACACCGGGAACGCCAAGCGCGACACCCACCTCAGGTCCGAGCACTTCTTCGACGCCGGCCACCACCCCGAGATCACCTTCGCGGCTCTCAGCGCCGAGCTCCGCGACGGGGGCCAGGTGCACGTCGCCGGCCGGCTGACCGTGCGCGGCATCAGCAGGCCGCTGTCCCTGACCGCGCGCGTGACGGACCGGGACGCCGCGGGCCTCACGCTGTCCACCGACTTCACCGTGGACCGCGAGCAGTTCGGCATGGGCTGGAACCAGCTGGGAATGATCCGCGGCCGGACCACGGTCACCGCCACCCTCCGCTTCATCAGGGCCGCGGCCTGACGCCCCGGCGCACCGCGCCGCGTCAGCCCGCCCCGCGCACCGCCGCCTGCACATCCGCGCTCGACAGGGTCTGCGGTGACACCGTGAACGCGCGCAGGCGGATCCGGGCCCCCGGCCGGGGCAGCGGGAAGCGGCCCGCGGGCGGCCGGAGTTCGTAGCGGGCGCTGCCGTGCGCGGGCAGGGTGCGCGGGCCGGGCACCAGCGTGGTTTCTGCCGAGTACACGCCGAAGGACGCTATCCGCCCCCGGGTGAGCGGGACCCGGACGGAGGTGAAGATTCCGGTGTGACCCCGGTAAGGGGCCCCGGCCTTGCGGCCCCCGGGCTCTGCCCCTCGGCCTTGCGGCCCCCGGGCTCTGCC
>NZ_JBEXSH010000766.1:0-4519 GCF_040613555.1 Streptomyces sp. NPDC006265 | reverse complement strand
GAGGGCGTCGTCGGTGAACTTCTGCACCGCCTCGAGGCCTTCGCCGCACTCGGTGCACTGGTACTGGTAGGTCGGCACCCAGGCCACCCGTGTCCCCGCCGCCCCCGCGCCCCTCCTGCCCGAGCTCCTGCGCACCGGCCTGGACCACCTGGCCGCCCACCCCCTCGCCCCGGGCGAGGCCTACTCGGTGACGGTCCGCGGCACCCGCCGGCACCGCATCGCCCGCAGCTTCCACTGCCCGGCCTGCGGCCCCGGCCCCGAGGACCTGGCCGGCGCCGGGCCGCCGGCACCCCGCCCCCTGCGCTCCCGGCCCGCCGCCCCCGGGGACGCCACCCGCACCGCGGCGAGCCGGCTCGTCGAGCCAGGCTTCCTGCGGGACCGGCTCGTCGACGACCGTTTCGGGCCGGTCCGCGCGATCCTGCGCGAGTCGCACGCCCCGTTCGCGATGAGCATGGCCGTCGTCGCGGACGCCCCGGCGATGGGCCACGGCAGGGCCCGTACGTTCACGGAGACCGAACCGGTGGCCGTCCTGGAGGCGTACGAACGGCTCGGCGGCTACCCCTACGACATCCCCCTGCTGACCGGCCGCTCCTACCGCGAGGTCGCCGAACGGGCCGTCGACCCGGCCAGCCTCGGCCGCTACACCGCCGAGCAGCTCGCCCACCCGACCAGCAGGGCCACGCCGTTCACCGCCGACACCCCGATGGACTGGGCCTGGGGCCACGACCTGGCCGACGGCACTCCCCTGCTCGTCCCGGCCGACCACGCCTTCTACCAGTACGAGTACGCCTTCCGCAGGGACCGGCGGGCGGCGCGGGTGGCCGGGGCGGCGAACCGCCGGCACTACTTCTTCGACTGCTCCAGCGGCTGCGCGGTCGGCGCCAACTACGAAGAGGCCGCCCTGCACTCCCTCTTCGAACTGGCCGAGCGGGACGCCTTCCTGACGTCCTGGTACCGCGCCGAGCCGCTCCCCCACATCCCGGTCGGCACGCTCACCGACCCCACCAGCCGGGCCATGGTCGAGCTGATCCGGGCCCGTGGCTACGACGTCCATCTCCTGGTCGCCACCCGGGACATCGGACTGCCGGTGGTGTGGGTGATCGCCGTGAACGAGAAGGACCCCTTCCCGGCGACCTTCTCCTCCGCCGGTTCGGGCGCCGAGCCCGAGTCCGCGATCCGCGGCGCGCTGCGCGAGGTCGCCCAGCTCGTCACCAACCCGGTCGACTGGACGCGCGAGCAGGTGGAGCGGATGGTCGAGGACCCGTGGCTGGTCGAGGAGCTGGAGGACCACGTCCGCTTCTCCTCCATCCCAGAGACCCGCGACCGCGCCCTGGCGGGACTCGGCGGCCCGGCCGTCACCCTGGAGGAGGCGTTCCCCGACTGGCCGGGACGGCTGGAGCGCGCGGCCGACGGCGACGTACGCGGCACGCTCCGGTACGTGGCCTCGCTCTTCGCGGACGCGGGCCTGGACCGGATCGTCATCGTCGACCAGACCAGCCGGGAGCACGCCGACGCCGGTATCGCGGTCGCCCGTGCCGTCGTCCCCGGCATCGTGCCGATGTGCTTCGGTCACGCCCAGCAGCGCCTGGACGGACTGCCCCGGCTGCGCGCCGCGCTGCGCGGCACGGGCCAGGAGCACCGGGCCATCCCCTACGACCCGCACCCCTTCCCGTGACGGCCCCCGCCGAGCCCTGGACGCGGCGCGCCCCGGTCGACCTGCCGGGCCCCGAGGGCGACAACAGCATCGCCCGCGAGCCCCTCTGGTACGCCTACGGCACCGGCGACGACGCCCCGGAACCACCACCGTGGACCTGGGCGGCCACTCCCCCGCCCGACTCCCACGTGCCGCCCCCGCCCCCACGCCCGGCGGGACCGGCGACCCTGCTGCCGCCGGGCACGACGGACGGACTGTCGGCGCTCCCGTACCCGCGCGTCCCGGCCCCGGGCGGCCCGGCCTCACCGGACGCCCTGGCCCACGCCCTGACCACCACGTTCGCGCCCCTGCGCCGCGAACCGGAGAACCCGTACAACGAACACCGGCCCTACGCCTCACCGCGCTGCCTGTTCCCGGTGCACGCGTTCGTGGGGGACGGCGAGGCCTGGCGCCTCCTGGAACCCACCCGGCACACCCTGACGGGCCCCGGCACAGGTGCTCCCACCCGCATCGCCCTGACCGGTCGCTACACCGCGATCCCTCTGGCGTACCAGTGGTTCCGGGGCTCGCTGGTGGCCATCGAGACGGGCATGGTGCTGCGCGCGTTGAGCCTGGGCCTGGAGCTCTTCGGGCTACCGGCGACACTGACACCGCCGACCGCGGGTGGACCGACGCTGCTGCGCGAGCTGGGTGTGGAACACACCTGGGAGTGGTCGCTGCCGTGGCTGGTCGACGTAGACGGACCCCACCCGTCGGTACACCTACCGACCGAGCCGGAACCGCCGGCCCCTGAGGGGGACCCGTCCCTCAGGCAGGTAGTCGACGTCAACAGAGGTTCCTTCAGGGGCGCGGGGCAGCATTCGATATGCGGCTACCGCCGCGTGGGCGCGACAAGCCACACACAACCCGCACCCGTCACCACCGCCGTACCCCCCACCCTGCCTCCTTCGCAACGCACTCCCACCTGGTCGGACCTCCTCTGGCACCGCCACTCCGGCCGCATGCCCAGAGCCCTGCACGGCATGGACTCGGCCAAGTGCCTCACCCCCCTCCCCACCAGCACCCTCACCACGGCCCTGGCCTGGCTCGGCGTCCCCCCACCGCACCCCACCCTCGCCGCCGCCTTCGACGCGGTCACCGTCACCGCCGTCGTCCAGCACGTCGACGGCCACACCCCCGGGATCCACCGCATCCACGAAGGCACCGCACACCTGCTCCGCCAGGACTCCACCGCCCCCGCGGGCCTGGAGGCCAACTACGGCTACGGCCTGACCCCGGTCAACGGCTGCGGCATCGCCAACGCCCCCCTCACCGTCTTCTTCTCGGTCCGCCCCCGCGAACTCTTCGCCCGTTTCGGTCCGGCCGGCTGGAGCGCCGCCCAGCACGCCTGCGGCTGGGCGGTGCACGGACTGTGTCTGGCCGCCGCCGCGGAGGGCCTTTTCGCCCGGCCGGTCCGGGCGTTCAAGGAGATCCAGACCAAGGAGGTCATCGGCCTGGACGAGGACGAGACGATCGTCCTGTCGGCGGTGGTCGGCGTACCGCGCGAGACCGGGGGTGCCGTGCTGGACCTGCGCACGTAAGCCCCTGAAACCCGACCGGACGACAAGGAACCCGCATGCCCACCACACCGCACCGCTGGAGCGCCTGGCACCTGCACCTCGGCACCACGGCCCGCAGCGCCCACGACCGCGTCCTCACGGACGTCATCGGCCCCACGGTCGCCGAGCTCCCGGCCGGGACCCCCTGGTTCTTCATCCGCTACTGGCAGTCGGGCCCCCACCTGCGGCTGCGCATCGCGGACCTGTCCGAGGACGCGGACCCGGGCGGGCACCCGTACGTGGAGCAGTCCCTGCGCGACCGGCTCGCCGAGGCGGGCCGGCTCGCCCCCGGCGAGGAGCCGCTCGCTCAGGATGCCTACCGGCAGGGCGCGTCCCGGCTCGCCGCCGCCGGGGAGACCGGCGTCAACACCTCCGTCCACGCGCTGCTGCCGCCCGGCGTGCACCGCGCCGACTACGACCCCGAGTACGAGCGCTACGGCGGCCCGGCCCTCATGCCGGCCGCCGAGTCCCTCTTCCACCTCTCCAGCGAACTCGTTCTGCGCCTGGCCCCGCTCGTCACCTCCGAGGCCCGCCGTGCCCGGCTCGCCCTGCGTGGCACGCTGTCCGCCGCCGTCGCCCTCGGCGGCTTGGACGAACGGTCCCACTACTTCGCACGCGGCCGGGACGCCTGGCGGGCCTGGGCGCGTGACGCCGGGCACCCCGACGAGTTGCTGGACCGGATCACCACGGTCGACCAGGACCCCGCCGCGGCAGGCGTCTCCCCGGACGCCCATGGCCCGTTCACCGACTGGTACGAGGCTCTGACCGCCCACGCCGACGCGATCCGGTGCCACTCGCCGGTCCACCCGGGCATGATCCTCTTCTCGCACGCGCACATGCTCCACAACCGGCTCGGCCTGAGCCTGCTGGAGGAACTGCGCACCTACGCCTGGCTGTCCCACGTGTTCCCCACTCCGGCACCGGCACCCGACCGGGTACCCACGGTGTGACCACCCGCGCCCGTGGGCGCCCACGCAGAGGCCCGGCCGGTCTTCCCCTCACCGGCCGGGCCTCTTTGTCGTGTGCGCCGCGCGGCTCAGTCCTCCCGTACGAACACGGCCCGCACCCGCACGAGCAGCCCCGCCCCGACCAGCCCCCGCATGCCACCGACCCCGCACGCGTGCCGGTCGACCCGGGCGGTGGCCCGTACGACGACCCGTTCGCCCTGCTCGGTGAGCTCGCCGACGGTGAAGGTCACCGGGGTCGCACGGCCCTTGACCTCCAGCCGCGCTGTGAGGCTCAGGTCGTCCGCCAGGCCCTCACCGAC
>NZ_JBEXSH010000765.1:0-4524 GCF_040613555.1 Streptomyces sp. NPDC006265 | reverse complement strand
GGACGGCTGCGACGGATCCGCGGCGCAGGCGGCGGCGGGCGGGGCGCCGGCGGGGCAGGCGCCGGCCACGCCGGTCCGGGCCCGCGGCCGCCGTCACGCGGCGCAGCAGCACGGTGCCGTCGATGCGCTGCCGGTGCGTCCGGGTCAGGCAGGCGCGCACGATCTCCCGCCAGCCGTCGGGAAGTTCCGGGGACAGGCGCAGTTCGTCGACACCGCGGGCGTAGGCCGCTGTCGCGTCGCGCCGGGCGGTCGAGGTGGCGCCGGGCAGCGGGAAGGAGTCGGTGAGCACGAGGTGGGCGAGGACGCCGAAGGCCCAGATGTCGGCGGACGGGCGGATGCGGCGGCCTCGTTCGCCGATCTCGGTCCACAGCAGTTCGGGCGGGGTGTAGTCGGGGGTGGAGAAGGCCGGCGTGTAGGCGTGCGTGCCCTCCAGCTCCGCGGCCATGTTGAAGTCGGCGAGGCGCACCGAACCGTCCGCCATCAGCAGCACGTTGGCGGGCTTCAGGTCGCCGTGCACCCAGCCGGCGCCGTGCAACTGGGCGAGGCCCTCGGCGATCTGCGCGAGCAGCGCGGGGGCGGCCGCGGGCCGGGGCGTGGCGGCGAGCAGGGCCGACAGGGAGCCCTCGGCCTTCTCCAGGACGAGGACGGTGGCGCCGTCCAGCTCCGGACGGCCCGGGTCGTCGACCGTCAGCGTCTGGTACATCCGCACCAGCCGCGGGTGCCGCAGCCGTCGGTACAGCTCGACCTCACGCTCGACCAGTTCGCGCAGGTGCGTCAGCCGGCGCGGCGTGGCCGTCCCGGTGGGCAGGAACTTCAGCGCGGCCGTGGGCGGCAGTCCGGTGCCGTCACCGACGCGCCGGGCCGCGTACACACTGCCGAAGGCGCCGGTCGCGAGGGGCTCGCGCACCTCCCAGACGCCGACCCGGTAGCCCTTGGGCACGGGTACGGCGTACGCCTCGGTCACCGGACCGGCCCGGCCGGACGAAGGCCGCCGAAGAGCCGTAGGGTGCCGCGCGCGAGCCTGTCGGGGGTACGGTTTCGCTCTTCCTCCGTGGTCGGCGGAGGTACCACGATGATGCTGTACAAGGTGCTCTCCCCGTGCCTGAACAGCTACCACCGTCAGAGTAGGGCGACGCGCCAGGGCCGTGCCCCCCCTCGTACGGGTGAGACACGGCCCTTGGATGTGATTGGCGTGAACTGGTGCGGTCGACCGGGCCCGTTCAGTAGCGCGGGCGGTTGAACCAGGCCTTGCCGCCCGCGTTGCCGACGAAGACGGCCACCAGGATGGCGAGAACGGTGTGCACCAGGCCCACGATGACGAACGGGTAGATGCCCAGGACGGCCGTGATGATGGCGAAGACCAGGATGGTGATCCGGGCGCCGTTGCCGCCGTTCTTGAACTTGGTCGCCAGGACGGCCGCGAACACCAGCCAGGCCAGGCCGAACACCACGTAGCCCCAGATCAGGCCGGTCGAGTCGCCGACCAGGTCCTGGAAGGCGGTGTTGTCCTTGAGGGACTCGTCGTCCTTCGCGGCGTTGAGAGCCGCGGCGCCGAAGGCGAAGAGGGCCACGCCGACGACCTGCAGACCGACGATGACCCACATCATCACGCGGGCCGCGCTGACCGAGCCGGGCATGGTGGTCGGCGCGGCGGGGCCGCCGTAGGGAGAGACCGGAGGGGCCTGCGGGTAGCCGTAACCGGGCGCCTGTCCCTGGTCCTGCGGGTATCCGTGGCCCGGCTGCTGCGGCTGCCCCTGGGGAGCGCCGTAGGGGTTGTTCGGGTCGCCGTAGCTCATGGGGGACTTTCCTCCGTTGGTCCTTGTGCGGGGACGACGCGTGACATCCGCACGGAGGAAAACCTTCAGTATTGCGACCGTCCCCCCGTTGAGCTGCCCGCGGCACTTGTCGGGTCATCGTTCTTCACCACTGACCGGCTTGTCCAGCCGCATTCCCGATGTGTTGTGCAAGTGCAACATCGCTGATCATGGACGGATACGGGAGGACGGACCCCCGGTGCCCGGATTGCGGCCGGATTGGAACCGCGGCGGGGTCATCCGCGAGGATGGGGACATGACCGCCCAGATTCTCGATGGCAAGGCCACCGCAGCCGCGATCAAGTCCGATCTGACCGCCCGCGTGGCGGCGCTGAAGGAGAAGGGCGTCACGCCCGGCCTCGGCACGATCCTGGTCGGGGACGACCCCGGCAGCCAGAAGTACGTCGCCGGCAAGCACCGCGACTGCGCGCAGGTGGGCATCGCCTCCATCCAGCGCGAACTGCCCGCCACGGCGACCCAGGAGGAGATCGAGGCCGCCGTCCGCGAGCTCAACGAGGACCCGGCCTGCACCGGCTACATCGTGCAACTGCCGCTGCCCAAGGGCATCGACGAGAACCGCATCCTCGAGCTGATGGACCCGGACAAGGACGCGGACGGGCTGCACCCGATGAACCTGGGGCGCCTCGTCCTCAATGAGCCCGCCCCGCTGCCCTGCACCCCGAACGGCGTGCTGACGCTGCTCCGCCGCTACGGAGTGGAGATCAAGGGCGCCGAGGTCGTGGTCGTCGGACGCGGCGTGACCATCGGCCGGCCGATGCCGCTGCTGCTCACCCGCCGCAGCGAGAACGCCACCGTGACGCAGTGCCACACCGGCACGCGTGACCTGGCGGCGCACCTCAAGCGCGCGGACATCATCGTGGCCGCCGCCGGTTCCGCCCATCTGATCCGGGCCGAGGACGTGAAGCCCGGCGCGGCCGTCCTCGACGTCGGCGTCTCCCGCAGCGCCGAGGGCAAGATCGTGGGCGACGTCCACCCCGACGTCGCCGAGGTCGCCGCCTGGATCTCCCCGAACCCCGGCGGCGTCGGCCCGATGACCCGTGCCCAGCTGCTCGTCAACGTGGTCGAGGCGGCGGAGCGCAGTGTCGGCTGAGCACCGGGCCCCGGGCGGGGCTGAGCACCGGGCCCCGGGCGGGGCTGAGCACCTGACCCCGGGCGGGCGCGAAACGCCCGGCGGGCAGGAGACGCCGGGCGGACACGAGTCACCGGAGGACATCACCGTCCGGGACCCCGTCAGCGCGCCCGACGCCGAAGGGCGGCCGCGGCGGGTCACCCGGCGCTTCCCGCTGTTCACCAAGGACACCGCGCGGCCCGAGGGCGGTGGCCGGGCCGCGCCCGGGGGCGCTCCCGCGCCCGCCCGGCAGTGGCCCGTGCTCGCCGTGCTGGGGCTGGCCGGGCTCGGGCTGCTGGTGACGGCGTTCGGCCAGTTCCGGCTCGGGACGCTGCTGGTCGGCGTCGCCCTGCTGGGCGGTGGCGCGATGCGCTGGCTGCTGCCGGGCGTCGGCATGCTCGCCGTCCGCTCCCGCTTCACGGACATCGTCACCTACGGCCTGCTGGGCACCGTGATCGTCCTGCTGGCGCTGATGGCACAGCCGAATCCGTTGCTGCAGATCCCGTTCCTGAAGGACACCCTGCACTTCACGGTCACCAGCGAATGACGAGGACGGCGGTCCGTCCCCTCCCCCGAGGTAAGGACGGCCCGCCGCCACGACCCACCCTCGGGCACGGCGAACGGCCTGTTCAACGGCTGTCAGAGCGCTGTGGCACGGAAGTGACAGTTCCGGTACGTCTCGCTTCCGGTTCCGCTCCGATACCGCACAAAGTGGTGCGACGACGGGGTTGGCAGGGACAATCAGGACGGTCCAGGGTGTATCGCGCGCGGCCACCGTGCTCCTGTGCGCCCCCCGTCAGGGAACTGAGATCCTGACTGGACGCATCCCTGTGGGTATCCACAACGGGGACTCGGCCAAGGCCGCCGCGCGCGGGGCGAACAGCGCGAGAAATATCAGCACGACCGGGGGGAAGAGGGGGAGCAATGCCTCGTTGGAAGGCCTTGCCGGATGAGCTCGATCCACAGATCAGGGAGTTCACCAGCCAGCTGCGCAGACTCGTGGACCGCAGCGGTCTGAGCATCGCGTCGGTGGCGGACCGCACGGGCTACAGCAAGACGTCGTGGGAGCGTTACCTGAACGGCCGGCTGCTCGCGCCGAAGGGCGCGATCGTGGCCCTGGCCGAGGTCACCGGCACCAATCCGGTGCACCTGACGACCATGTGGGAGCTCGCCGAGCGCGCCTGGAGCCGCTCGGAGATGCGGCACGACATGACGATGGAGGCCATAAGGATCTCCCAGGCGCGCGCCGCGCTCGGGGAGTTCGGCGGGCAGGACTTCACCGACCCCTCGGCCGGTGGCAAGGCGGCCTCGGCGGGCGAGGGCAGGGCCGCCTCCGCGGGCGGCGGCAAGCCCGCCCGCCGCAGCGGCGGCGGCACCACGGTCACCCCGGGCATCGCGGGACCGGCCGGTGTGGCCCCGACCGTGCCGCCGCAGCCGACGGCGCCCGAGGTCCAGGACTCCACCGGCGCGGGTGTACGGGAGGGGAGCGGCCGGGCCGCCGCGTGGGCGGTGGGGCGAAATCGTTGGCCAAGGGGTCGGTGCCCGCCGCGTACGCGTCCCTCGTGGCGAAGTGGGGCAACC
>NZ_JBEXSH010000764.1:0-4527 GCF_040613555.1 Streptomyces sp. NPDC006265 | reverse complement strand
GTGGCCGTCGTGGAGGCGCTGCGGAAGGACACGCGGCGGATCCTCCGGGGGGCGCTGCCGGCCGCCGGGCTCTGCGAACGGGACGCGGCGGTCGCCGTCCTCGCCGCCGCGGCGGACCTTCTCGACGAGAACACCCCTGACCAGCGCATCGTGCAGCTGACGGAACGGGCGGGCGCGTCGGCGCCCGGGCTGGAAGCGATCGTGCGCGAGGTGAGCACGGCGGTGACAGCGGGACACGCGGTGGCGACGTCGCCCTGAGACTCTGGGCAGGAACCGACGGCGCGCTGACGGACACGCACTCGACCGCGGCGAGGCCGACGCCCTCCCGGTGCGGACCCGTCAGCTCAGCACGCGTCCCGCATCAACTCGGCGAGACCGTGGTCCAGATCCAGCTGGAGGTGCTCCAGACCGACGGGCACGAGATCGCTCGTGGCCTCCAGGAAACGGCGGATCTCGCTCGAGCGGACGTGGACCACGGCGGTGCCCTCGAGGGCGTGGAACTCCAGCACGGTGCGGTCGTAGCCGTAGGGCCGCACCCGCACGTCACCCTGCCCCTCGGCGTCCTTCTGGCCCGCGGCGAGCAGCTCGCGGGAGAAGGTCCAGCAGACCTCGACGCCCTCCAGCGTGGCCGGCGCGGGGAAGGTCATGCGGACGGCGAAAGGATCACGTCGGTCGTAGTGAAGCGTCGCGGGAATGCTCGGCATACGCGGCGCGGCGGCGACGAGGCGGGCCTCCACGGGCTGCTCGATGACGATGGACAACGCCTTGCTCCCTTGTGACGGCTGGACGGACACTTCCGGGCGGATGAGGCCGGGCATGGGAAGAGACGACGGAATCAGCCAATCCGTGCACACGAAATGCGAGTGACCTCCGTCACCGCGTTCATGCACCAGAGTGACGTGACTCTCCTCGTGGGCCTCCGAGGGCACGTCTGGCGCCGGCCGCACCGCCCGCCACACCACCCGGAGCACCCGCGAGGCCATCTGGACGGCACCCGGGCGGTGGGCTAGCTTCCCCCGCCATGAGGCGCATGGGGAGCACGCGACGGACGGGACGAACACGCAGCAGAGCGACCGCGATCGCGGCCTGCGCGGCGGCACTGGCAGCCCTGACCGGCGTACCGGCACAGGCGCGTGAACCGGAGGGCCGGGTGCCGCACTGGGAACTCAAGGACACCGGCGCTCCGGAGGCACGGTTGCGGGGCCTGGCCGCCGTCAGCCGGACCATCGCATGGGTCGCCGGCACCGGCGGCACCGTCCTGCGCACCACCGACGGTGGAGCGACCTGGCGGAACGTCTCGCCCCCGGGGGCGGGGAAGTTGCAGTTCCGGGACGTCGAGGCGTTCGACGCGCGCCGGGCCGTGGTCCTGGCCATCGGCGAGGGCGAGGCGTCCCGCGTCTACCGCACCGACGACGGCGGAGCGACCTGGACGGAGTCCTTCCGCAACACCGACCCCAAGGCGTTCTACGACTGCCTCACCTTCTTCGACCACCGCCACGGCCTCGCGATGAGCGACCCGGTGGACGGCAAGTTCCGCATCCTGTCGACCGGCGACGGCGGCCGCAGCTGGAAGGTGCTGCCGGACCGGGGCATGCCGGCCGCGCAGGAGGGCGAGGCCGGATTCGCGGCGAGCGGCCAGTGCCTGGTGACGTCCGGGCCGAAGGACGTCTGGCTCGCCACCGGCGGAGCGGCACGCGCGCGTGTGCTGCACTCCGCCGACCGGGGACGCACCTGGACGGCCACCGACACGCCCCTCCCCGCGGGCGACCCCGCCCGGGGCGTCTTCGCGCTGGCCTTCCGCGACCGCGCCCACGGCCTCGCCGTCGGCGGTGACTACCGCCCCGACCAGCCCTCACCGAGCGCCGCCGCCCGCACCTCCGACAGCGGCCGCACCTGGCGCCCGGCCGCCACCGCCCCGCCCGCCTACCGCTCCGGCGTCGCCTGGCTCCCGTACGGCCGCACCGCGGCCCTCGCCGTCGGACCGACCGGCACCGACCTCACCACGGACGCCGGCCGCACCTGGCGGACCGTCGACACGGGCTCCTACGACACCGTCGACTGCACCCCGGACCACGGCTGCTGGGCCGCCGGCGAGAAGGGCCGGGTTGCCCGCCTGGAGCACTGAGCATGCACGGTGCCCTGATCGTTGGCAGTGTGGGTACTCGTTCACTGATCGTGAAAGGAAGTGAGCGGGAATGCCACGCGGTTCGAGCTCCAAGCGGGAGCGCCAGTACGAACACATCAAGGACAGTGCGAAGGACCGGGGCGAGAGCACCGGCCGCGCCAAGGAGATCGCCGCGCGGACGGTGAACAAGGAACGCGCCCGCTCCGGCGAGTCGAAGACCGCCAGCCGCACCTCCACCCAGGACATGTCCTCCGGCAAGCGGGGCGGTCAGCGCTCGGGGCAGGGTTCCCAGGGACCCACCTACGACCAGCTGTACCAGGAGGCAAAACGCAAGGGAGTCGAGGGCCGTTCCAGCATGAACAAGAGCCAGCTGCAGCGAGCACTGGGCAAGTGAGGCACACGCCTCAGAGGGTCTCCCGGTAGGCCTCCAGCGCGGGCGCCGTCTTCCTCGCCACGAACTCGGTGACGCGGTACGCGCACACGCCCGCGGTGACGAAAGGGTCCTGCGCGGTGATCTCCTCGATCCGCGCGCGATCCCCCGCGACGGCGATGATCACCCCGCCGTCGCGGGGGTTCTTACGCCCGGACGCGAGGAAGACCCCCTGCCGGTACTGCTCGTCGAGCCACACCACATGCTCCTCCAGCACGGCGTCGACGGCTTCCAGCGGGGCGGTGTAGGTCAGTTCCAGCACGAACATGATCGGGAGCCTACCTCCGGGCACCCGTCCGGCCGCCGGGCAGCCCGTAGGCTCTGGGCACCATGACGACCGTACGCATCCCCGAGGACTGGCCCGCCACCGAGGAACAGGCGCGCACCGTCCAGGACGAACTGCGCGCACGCGTGATCCTCGACGAACCCGGACCGCCGCCCGGCACCGGCCACGTGACGGGGGTCGACGTCGCCTACGACGACGAGCGGGACGTCGTCGCGGCGGCAGCGGTCGTGCTGGACGCGTTGAGCCTGGAGGTCGTCGCCGAGGCCACGGCCGTGGGCCGGGTCTCCTTCCCCTATGTGCCCGGGCTTCTCGCCTTCCGCGAGATCCCTACGGTCCTCGCCGCCCTCGCCGGCCTGCCCTGCCCGCCCGGTCTGGTCGTCTGCGACGGCTACGGCCTCGCCCACCCCCGCCGCTTCGGCCTCGCCAGCCACCTCGGCGTCCTGACCGGTCTGCCCACGATCGGCGTCGCCAAGAACCCGTTCACCTTCACCCACGCCGACCCGGACACCCCGCGCGGCAGCACCTCCGCGCTGCTCGCCGGCTCCGAGGAGGTCGGCCGGGCCCTGCGCACCCGGGACGCCGTCAAGCCGGTCTTCGTTTCCGTGGGCCATCGGGTGACACTGGACCAGGCCTGCGCGCACACCCTCGCGCTGACCCCCGCCTACCGCATCCCGGAGACCACCCGCAGGGCGGACGCGCTGTGCCGCAAGGCGCTTCGGAAGACCTACTCAGCCTGACCCTCCACCCGCCAGCGGCCCACCTCACGGTGTTCCGAGTCGTAAACCGCCGACTCGTCCCCGGGGACGAGTTCGTAGTGGCGCAGATTGCCGGCCCAGTACCTCAGGATCCGGCCCAGTTCGCCCGCCGGGTCCTTCGTCAACGCCGCGTTGTCCAGGGAAACTTCCAGAAGGAATCTCATACCTTCAAGGGTTTCATTGAACTCCTTGTGGGAACTTTCCGAGCCTTTGCCGAGGGAGGAACGCTTAAAGTCTCAAGTGGGGGGACAGGCGCGGGCCGGGCGGGGCGCGCGAATCTGAGTACCGGCCCTGAGTACCCGTACGGATGCCCGGCGGTGGCCGGGCCGACAGGCTGGGGCGCATGACAACGCACCGTGCCCCCAAGCCTGTTGCCGGACCGACCCAGACCGTCGAGCGGGCCGTCACCATAGGGCTGATCCTGGCCGTGCTGGCCGGGCTCGGCTGGATCGCCGGGATGATCTACACCATCGCCGAGTGGCCGTTGTAGGACCGTCAGCGGGCCGACGCGACGCGGAAGCGGATGCCCGCCGCGCGCAGCCGGTCGATCAGCGCGTTGCCCATCGCCACCGCCGTGGTGACCTGACCCGCCGTTTCCGGAAGATCGTCGAAGGCCAGACAGAGCGCCGACTCGGCGAACATCTTGGCCGTCTCGTCGTAGCCGGGATCGCCGCCCGAGACCTCCGTGTACACCCGCCGGCCGCCGCCCTCACCCACGAAGCGCACGGAGAACCAGCTCTTCGCCCGTTTCTCGGGGCTCGGCCCGTCGCCGGGCTTGAGCCGGTCCGACAACCAGCGCCGCGCGGGCAGCACCTGAGCCGCCGCGACCAGCGCGCCGACCGCCGCGACCCCGCCGACCGCGACCGGCAGATGCCGGACGGCCGCGTACTGCCGGTAGCGGAAGTCGGGCCCGTACCGGTCGAGGGCCGAC
>NZ_JBEXSH010000763.1:0-4531 GCF_040613555.1 Streptomyces sp. NPDC006265 | reverse complement strand
TAGAAGAGGCCGTTCATCGCGGCCATGGTGATGCCGAAGACGACGACCGTGCCCCAGTCGGTGCGCGAGTGTCAGAGCAGCCAGGGGTTGCGGCTGACGAAGGACAGGCGTGCCCACGCCTTGCCCAGACCCCAGGTGGCGCCGGCTCCCACGGCCGCGAGGGCGATGAGGACGACGGCGTAGACGAGGTGGTAGTCGGCGAACGGGTTGGTCGACATGCTTGCCGAACCGTCGTGACAGGTGCTTGGCCGGCGGCCACTCCGCGATCCACATCAGCGCCATCATCGCCGTACCGGCGACGGCGGCGAGTCGCAGTGCGACGCCCGCGGTGAGCGCCAGGCCGATGCCGAGCAGGCCGAGCATGAACAGCCAGTTGGCCCAGGCGGCCCCGGCCCAGTCGTGGAAGGTGGACTCCATCGGGCCGACGGCGACTGAGCCAAGGAAACCCTTGGTGGGCGAGCCGCCGTCGATCCAGCCCTTGCCGGACTGGGTGGCGTAGCCGAGGCCGAAGGTCTTGTCGAGGAACGCCCACAAGAAGACGAACCCGGTCAGCAGGCGCAGTCCGGCGAAGACGTACGCGCTCGTCGCGGTCGCCGCTGCCCTGTCTGTCGGCGCCGTCCCGGTCCTGTGCAGGAACGGGAAACGGTATCCCGTGTGGCGGTGTGGGTGATCGTGGACTGCCATGATGCTCATCCCCTCCGAGGGAGCTGCGCCCGAGGTGCCGTCGTCTCTCGTTGCGCTTGCAATGTGCCGCTTACGTGACGTGTGTCGGAGGGGCTGCAGGGCCCGGACGATGGTCCGAACGTCCCGTCGTCCGGGGCCCTTTGGCGCGGGTCAGCCGTCCCAGGTCCAGTCGGCGACGTCCGGGAGGTCGGTGCCGTGGGCGCGGATCCAGTCGCGGTGTCGCAGGCGTGCGTCCTCCATTCGCTGGCGTACGGCGGCGGCGCGTACCGCGAGGCCGGGGACGCGGTCGATGACGTCCATGACCAGCCGGTAGCGGTCCATGTCGTTGCCGACGACCATGTCGAACGGCGTGGTCGTGGTGCCGATCTCCTTGTAGCCGCGCACGTGCAGGTTCCTGTGACCGGTGCGTCGGTAGGCCAGGCGATGGATCAGCCAGGGATAGCCGTGATAGGCGAAGATGACCGGCTTGTCGGCGGTGAACAGGCCGTCGTACTCGAAGTCGCCCATCCCGTGCGGGTGTTCCTCGCTCGGCATGAGGCGGGCGATGTCGACAACGTTGACGACCCGCACGACCAGTTCGGGCAGGTGCCGGCGCAGCAACTGGGCGGCCGCCAGGATTTCCTGGGTGGGTACATCGCCCGCGCAGGCGAGGACCACATCTGGTTCACGAGAGCCGTCCTCTGTGCCCGCCCAATCCCAGATGCCGGCGCCGCGCGCGCAGTGGAGGCGGGCCTGCTCCATGGACAGCCAGTCGAAGCAGGGCTGCTTACCCGCCACGATCACGTTCACGTAGTCGCGGCTGCGTAGCGCGTGGTCGGCGACCGAGAGCAGCGTGTTGGCGTCCGGCGGCAGATAGACCCGGACGGCCTCGGGGCTCTTGTTGAGGATGTGATCGACGAAGCCGGGGTCCTGGTGGGAGAAGCCGTTGTGGTCCTGGCGCCACACGTGCGACGTCAGCAGATAGTTGAGCGAGGCGATGGGCGCGCGCCAGGGCAGGCGGCGGGTCACGCGCAGCCACTTGATGTGCTGGTTGACCATCGAGTCCACGATGTGCACGAACGCCTCGTAGCAGGAGAACAGCCCGTGCCGGCCGGTCAGCAGATAGCCCTCCAGCCAGCCCTGGCAAGTGTGCTCGGAGAGAATTTCCATCACCCGGCCGTGCCGGTCGAGATGCTCGTCCACGTCCAGGGTGCCGGCCTGCCACGCCTTGCCACTGGCCGCGTAGACGGCCTGGAGGCGATTGGATGCGGTCTCGTCGGGGCCGACCAGGCGGAAGTCGCGTCGGCCGGCGGTCGACCGCATGACGTCCTCGAGCATGTCGCCCAGGACGCGAGTCGGTTCGTGCAGGGTCGCGCCGGGCTTGTCGACCGCAACGGCGTACCGCTCCAGCGGCGGCAGGGGCAGCTCGCGCAGCAGGAGTCCGCCGTTGGCATGCGGGGTGGAGCCGAGCCTTCGGGCGCCGTCGGGGAGGCACGCCAGTACATCCGGGCAGGGGCTGCCGTGCTCGTCGAACAGCTCCTCCGGGCGGTACGACCGCAGCCACTCCTCCAACTGCCGCAGGTGTTCGGGGTTGTCCCGTACGGCGGCCAGCGGGACCTGGTGGGAGCGCCAGGTGCCTTCCACGGGCAGACCATCGACCTCGGCCGGGCCGGTCCAGCCTTTCGGGGTGCGCAGCACGATCATCGGCCAGTGGGGGCGCTCGGTGGCGCCGTCCTCGCGGGCGGCCCGTTGGAACGCGGTGATCCGGTCCACGGCGGTGTCCATGGCCTGCGCCATCGCTTGATGGACGGCGGCCGGGTCGTCGCCGGTGACATGGATCGGGGCGTGGCCGTATCCCCGCAGCAGCTCATCGAGTTCCGGCTCGGGAAGCCGGGCGAGCACGGTCGGGTTGGCGATCTTGTAGCCGTTGAGGTGCAGGATCGGCAGGACGGCTCCGTCGTGGACGGGGTCGAGGAACTTGTTGGAGTGCCAGGACGCGGCCAGCGGCCCGGTCTCGGCTTCGCCGTCGCCGACGACACAGGCGACCAGCAGGTCCGGGTTGTCGAGAGCCGCGCCGTAGGCGTGCGAGAGGGAGTAGCCCAGCTCGCCGCCCTCGTGGATCGACCCAGGGGTCTCGGGGGCGACATGGCTGGGGATGCCGCCGGGGAACGAGAACTGTTTGAACAGCCGTGCCATCCCTGCCGTGTCCCGCGTGATGTCGGGGTAGGTCTGCGTGTACGAGCCCTCCAGCCAGGAGTTGGCGACGACGGCCGGTCCTCCGTGACCGGGGCCCCAGATGCACAGGGCGTCCAGGCCGCGGGCCCGGATGACCCGGTTGAGGTGGGTGTACACGAGGTTCAGCCCGGGTGAGGTGCCCCAGTGGCCGAGCAGCCGCGGCTTGACATGTTCCGGGCGCAGCGGCTCGGTCAGCAGGGGGTTGGCCATGAGGTAGATCTGGCCGACGGACAGGTAGTTCGCGGCGCGCCAGTGGGCGTCCAGCGTCCTCAGCTCGTCGTCGGTGAGCGAGGCGGATGCCTGCTGCGTGTCGACGGACATCATGGGTTCCCTTCCGGATCGTGGTCGGTCGGAGGTGCATGCGGGTCCGTATCGCCTCACTCTCCCCCACCCGCCGGGTACCCGGCAGGGCCGACCGGGCCATCTGCTGTTCCGCGGTGCTCGCCCTCAGGTCGTTGGCACCAGCAGCACGGGGCAGTGGGAGTGGTGCAACAGGACGTGCGCGACCGGGCCAACCGGGGGACCCAGCTGGCCCGCGCGCCGGCGCGCGCCGATGACGACGACGCCGGCCTCGCGGGTACCCGCCAGCAGGGCGTGCGCCGGGTCCGTGCGGACCGTGCGGATGTCGACCTCGACCGTGGGGTACTCCGCCCGCAGGCGGGCGATGCTGAACTGCGGCACGGCTTCTTCCGCCCGGTCCATGCGGGCCTGGCGCTCCTGGCCGGGGCTCGTCGCGGCCACCAGCGAGGGCAGTTCGGGTGTGGTGTGCCGGTGCGTTGCGGAGTGCACTACACGCAGCCGGGCTCGGCGCCGCGCCGCCTCCTGGAAGGCGTGGGCAGCCGCGTTCGCGTCGGCGTCGCTCTCCAGGCCGAGCAGCACCTCACGTCCCTCGCTGCGGGGGTGGTCGCCGCGGGCGACCAGCAGCGGACCGTGCACCTGCGCGGCCAGGCGCCAGCTCACCGAGCCGGCCAGCAGGCCGGAGACCCCTCCGAATCCCCGAGTGCCCACAACGGTGAGAACCCCACTCTCGCTCTCCCGCGCCAGCGCTCGCACGGCACCGCCTTCCACAGCCCTGGTCTGAACCGACAGACCGGGATGGCGCTCGTGAACCCGTGCGGCGGCCGACGCCAGAACCGGCCCCGCCTCGTCGCGGTCGGCCACCGCGTAGACGATGCGCAACGCGGTGCCGCGGCGCACCGCTTCCTCGGCGGCCCAGTCAAGCGCCCGAACGGCGACCAGCGAACCGTCCACTCCTACGATCACATGACGGTCGGTCATTGATCGTCTCCCTTCTGTTGCCCGGGCTGTCGCCCTGGGGTACTGAGCACGGTGGCGAGCTCGTCGCCGATCGGCTGGGCGTCGATCCCACGGCGGCTCCACGGAGGATGCTCGTCGTCCGCGGACGCTGCGGGCAGGGGCCGACGGAACCCATCGGCACGCCATGCGGCCCAGTCCCTTCGGGCCGTACGGCCCCGGGCCCGGGCCGGACGGGAGGAGGCGGGAAGGGGGAGGGAGAAGTTCAGGCGGTGATGTCCACCCCGTACAGGGTGCGTCCGCCGATGAGTTCCCGTCCGGTGACCAGTTCAGGCTCGATACGGACGAAGACCTCCTGCGGCGCAGGCACCCAGGAGAC
>NZ_JBEXSH010000762.1:0-4537 GCF_040613555.1 Streptomyces sp. NPDC006265 | reverse complement strand
CCATCGGGGGGGCGTGCTGGAGGCCGCGGCGCACCAGCCCGCCGGACAGGTCGGCCAGTTCGGCCGCCGTCTCGTCACGGTCGCGGCCCAGGCGGGCCAGGGACTTGGCGAGTCCCAGGCGCGACAGGGCCTCCCCGCGCGGCTCGCTCATCTCGCGGAACTCCCCGAGGGCCTGCTCGTACAGCTCCCGTGCCTGGTCGTAACGTCCCGCCCGGTACAGGACGTTGCCACGCATCTTGTGGTTGTAGGCCAGCGCGCTGGACAGCCGCATCGCCCGGCACGCCGTCTCCGCCTCGCTCAGCAGTTCCAGGGCCCGCTCGGTGTCCCCGTCGCGCACCGACACCACATCGGCCAGCCCGCGCAGCGCCCAGGCGTGGCCGCGCCGGTCGTCGGCCCGAGCGGCGATCTCGGCGGCCTCCTCGAACAGCGCGTACGCCGTGTCGTAGCGCCCCGTGTTGCGGTGCATCTGGGCGATGCCCTCCAGCGCCCACACCGTGTGCCGCGCCTCCCCGCGCCGCCGGGCCTCGGCGAGCAACTGCTCGTGCAGCCGGCCGACGGCCTCGTAGTCACCCTGGATGCGGCCGGTCTCGGCCAGGCCGGCCAGCGAGTAGCCGCGGACGACGATGTCCCCGCCGCGTTCGCCGAGGTCGGCAGCGAGCTGGAGCAGCCTGCGGGCCAGCCGGAGCGCGCCGCGCTGCCGGGCCAGTGTGCCGCCGCTCCACAGCGCCCAGGCCATCGCCCCGACGTCCCCGGCCTGTCGGGCCGCGCGGTAGCTCGCCTTCCAGGCCCGGTCCGCGTCCTCGACCCGGCCCAGCCGGCGGTGCGCCTCGGCCACCGCGAGTCCGGAACGCGCCGCCTCCCCGGGCTGTCCGTCGCGCTCGGCCGCTCTCAACTGCTCGGTACCGGCGGCCAGGACGTCGGTCAGGGAGGAGTTGACGGACAGAGTGGTGAGCGCGCCCTGATACTCCGGGGCGAATGCCTTGCCGTACATCGATGCCTTTCGGTCCGTATGCACACCATGTATACATAGTGCGTATACATGGTGTGCATAGAGGGGTGAAAAACTGCCCTGGCCACAAGGGCCAGGGCAGCACCTGTTGCCGATCAAGACGTCGGCGGAACGGACCGGGTTGCCTCTGAGGCGTAGATCACCTGATGGGCGTTCAGTGCCGGCCGGCTTTGTGCGGTGTCGCCTCGCTCGGCCGGACGACGACGTACCCCTCGCCCTGGAGCAGCAGTTGCACGGCCTCGCCGGAGCCGCCGCGCAGCATCGACCCGATGGACTGGGAGCGATGCAGGGAGGTCTGCAGGCCTGCGGTCCAGCCGACGATCGCGTCCGTGTCGACGTACACCGGGTAGTGCGGCGAGACCGGGATGACGAGCGGATTGCCCTCGCACACCAGGCCCAGCTTGCCGTGCCCCGCGAAGACGCTGTTGAACAGACCGCCGCCGGTCATGCCGGCGCCCTTCACGGTCGCGATGCGGTAGGACAACGTGGCGTCGAAACACAGGACGTTGCGGCCGTTGACCGTGAACTCGTCGCCGGGCTCGACGTCGACGACGAAACAGTTCTGTGCCTCGTGCGCGAACCAGGCCTCACCCTGCCCGCGCACCGCCATCAGGGGCAGCCCCTCCCCGGTGACCGCGCGCTTGAGCATGCCGCCCACGCCCTGGCCCTTGCGTTCGAACTGGAGGTTGCCGCGGTGGGAGATCATCGCGCCCTGGCGGGCGAGCATTTCGCCGTTCACCGTGTATCGGATGCACTTGGCGTTCTCGACCGCCATGCCCGGCGCTACGGCCGGCTGCACCATGTGCTCGCTGGAAAAGAGGTCACCCTTCATACCGGCATCCTCGCCCGGAGCGCTTCCCTCCGCCAAGATCGCGCAAGAGGTCGGGTCGTGAAGCGGCCGGGGAGTCAACCGCCGAAGAGCTGGGTCCAGTACATGCCCGCCCGGCCGCCGCCGGCGAAGCCGATGCCGATGTGGGTGAAGCGGGGCTTGAGGATGTTGGCCCGGTGGCCGGGGCTGTTCATCCAGCCTTCCACGACTTCGGCGGGGGAGCGCTGGCCGCACGCGATGTTCTCGCCGATGGAATGCCGGGTGGAACCCGCGGCGGCGGCCCGGTCCCAGGGCTGACTGCCGTCGGGTGCGGTGTGCGCGTAGAAGGCGCGGGCCACCATGTCCGCGGTGTGCGCCTGTGCGGCCGTGGTGAGCAGCGGGTCGGCGGACAGGGGCGGGAGCCCGTGCCGGGTGCGCTCCCGATTGGTGAGGCCGACGACGGCCGCTGCCGTGCCGGCCAGCCCGTCCGGTGTGAAGGGCCTGGCCCACAGCGCCGTCCAGTAGGTGTCACCGGAGGGGCCGTCGTGCACGTGGCCCAGTCCGGCGTGGGTGAACGCCGGGCCGTGCAGGGTGCGCCGGGGCCCGTCCGTGCGCAGGCAGTACGCGACGAACTCGGCGGCCGTGCGCGGTCCGGACACCAGGTGCTCGCCGACGGTGAGATACGCGAACCCGGAGCCGACGACGCGCTGGTAGACGGAGACGCCGTCGTGCGTCTCGACGCCGAGACGTCCGGCCGAGGCCATGGCGGCGGCGTGTTCCCGAGCCGCCGACATCAGGCGGGCGTCCAGGGAGAGCGGTGGCGAACCGGCCGTGCAACGGGCGGAGTTGACCAGGGGAAGGAAGCCGTCCGGATCGGGGGCGGCGGAGGAGTTCACAGGAGCTATGGGGGAGGTGTCGTCCTCGACGTCGACGCCGAAGTCCCGTGCGAGTCCCGCCAGTCCGTCGGCGTACCCCTGGCCCAGGGCGCGCAGCTTCCAGCGGTCGCCGCGTCGGTAGAGCTCCGCGAGCAGCAGCACCGTCTCCTGGGCGGGGCGCGGCGGGGTGAAGCGGGCGAGCGTACGGCCCCCCGTGTCGGTGACGAGCAGCGTGGGAGAGGGCAGGCGGCCGAGCGCGGTTCCGGGGTCGGCGGGGCTGACGACGACGGTGACCCGGGTCGCGCCGGTGCGCAGTCCCGGCGGGTCCACGGTGAGTGCGTCGCCCCGCAGGACGGCCCCCGGCGCCGCCGGCTGGTTGTAGAAGACGAAGTCGCCGTCGTCCCGGACTTTTCCGCCGTCATCGGTCACGAGCGCGGACACGTCGAACGGCCCCGGAACCCGGACCGTCACCGCACCGCCCGGCAGCGCCAGGTTGCCGCCGGGAATCAACTCGCCCATCACGCCCCCCTGTCCCTCCCCGCGAGGGATTCGGTTGCCCGGACAACGGTCGCCGGAGCGCGAGGGTTCCCTCGTCGGAGCCGGCTCCCGGGCACTCGGGGCGCCGGGATGAATCAGGGCAAGACGGCCGGTCTGCAGAGCGATCCCGCTTCTTCTGTTGACAGAGGAAATTGACCCTCCTGCGTTCCGGTCATGCACTCGACACATCGTGCCGAGACGTTCCCGGCCAACACCCCGGCCACCTCACAGGTCTTCACCACCCTCCTCTCCCACGGTCCTCTCACCCGGCTGGAGGCCGCCCGCAGGGCCGGACTCTCCCCGGCCGCCGTCACCGCGACCCCCGAAGCCCGGGCCGACACCGGTACGCCCACCCCCGCCGCCAAGCCCTACATGGGCGCGGTTCGGGCCACGCCCCGGACATCGACCGGATCGACGCTGCGATGGCGCCCTGACCGAGAGGGACGGCCCGCCCGCCGAGGCCCCTTGCGCAGCGCCGCCGGCCGCACCACTACGGTGGCGTACGCCGGGACGCCACCCGCCGCCACCGCCCCACCGCGTGGACCGTGTTCGGCGACGCCGACGCCATCCTCGCCGGGGACACCCTCCAGGCGCTGGCCCTGCGGCTGCTCGCCCAGGACCCGCACCCGGCGTCCCCGGCCGCCGCCGCCCGGCTCGCGGACTGCGTCATCGAACTGTGCGCGGGGCAGCACGCGGACACGGCCCTGGAGCGGTGCGCCCCCGCAGAGGTCACACTCGACGGCGTGCTCGCCATGGCGGAGGCCAAGACGGGCGCCCTGCTCGGGAGCGCCTGCGCGATCGGAGGGCTGTACGCGGGCGCCTCGGACGAGGAAGTGGCGGCGCTGGAGGCGTTCGGCCGGGAAGCCGGGCTCGCCTTCCAGCTCATCGACGACGTCATCGGCATATGGGGTGACCCGAGCCGCACCGGCAAGCCCGTCGGGGCCGACCTGGCCGCCCGGAAGAAGCCCCTGCCGGTGGTGGCGGCCTTCGCCTCCGGCACACCGGCGGCGGCCGAACTCGCCGGACTGTACGCCCGACCCGGCGAGAAGGGGGACCTGGACCACATCGCCCAGACCGTCGAGCGCGCGGGCGGCCGCGACTGGGCGCAGGGCCAGGCGGCCGACCGGATGGCCCGGGCGATGCAGCAGCTGGCCCGAGCGGTGCCGGACCCGGAAGCGGCGGGCGGTCTGCTGGCGCTCGCCGAGTTCGTGACGCGGCGGACCAGTTGACGACCGGTAGGGCCGGCCGGGCCGGCAGCAGTAGACGACCCGCCGTGGCAGACCGCTGATCGGCGGCATGGATGACGAC
>NZ_JBEXSH010000761.1:0-4539 GCF_040613555.1 Streptomyces sp. NPDC006265 | reverse complement strand
GCCCGAACTGCGTGTCCACTGCACGTCGGTGACCGAGCAGTGGGCCACCGTCGCCCTGGTCGGCCCGGACCCGTCCCTCACCTGCGGGACCGGCATCCGCGACGGCGCCACCCGGATCACGGGCTCCTTCAGCCCCGAGGAAGCCCGCGAACTCGCGCTGCTCATCAACGGCGGTGCCCTGCCCGTGCCCGTCGAGACCGTCGAGCAGCGCACCGTCGGCCCCACCCTCGGCGCGCAGGCCATCACCGCCAGCGCTTGGGCGGCGGCCATCGGCACCGGGCTGACCTCGCTGTTCATCATCGTCGTCTACCGGCTGATGGGTGGCCTGGCCGCCCTGTCCCTGGCCTGCTACGGCCTGCTCTCCTACGCCGCCCTGGCCGCCCTCGGCGCCACCCTGACGCTGCCGGGCCTGGCCGGTTTCGTGCTGGCCATCGGCATGGCCGTCGACGCCAACGTGCTGGTCTTCGAGCGGGCGCGCGAGGAGTACACCGTACGCCGCCGACCCAGTATCCGCTCGGCGCTCGCGGCCGGCTTCCGCAACGCCTTCAGCGCGATCGCCGACTCCAACATCACCACGCTGATCGCGGCCGCCCTGCTGTTCTTCCTCGCCTCCGGTCCCGTACGCGGCTTCGGCGTCACCCTGGGTATCGGGGTGCTCGCCTCCATGTTCAGCGCCCTGGTCATCAGCCGGGTGCTCGCCGAGTTGGCCGCGAGCCGTCCGGGCGTGCGCCGCCGCCCCCGTCTCACCGGCATCGCCACCATCGGCGCGGTCCGCGAGCGCCTCACCCGTCGCAACCCTTTCCTGATGCGCCGCCCGCGCCGCTGGCTGGTCACCTCCGCGGCGGTGCTCGCGCTGGCCGGCTCGGGCATCGTGGTGCGCGGCGTCGATCTCGGCGTGGAGTTCACCGGGGGCCGTCTCATCGAATACACCACGAGCGCCCCCGTCGACCCCGGCCGGGTCCGTACCGCGCTCGCCGACGCCGGGTTCCCCCGGGCGGTCGTGCAGTCCTCCTCAGACACGGGTCTGACGGTGCGTACGGATCCGCTGACCGACGCCGAGGAGGCCGAGGTCACCGGGGCCCTGCGCGACCTCGACAGCCGGGCGGACAAGGCCCGCGACGAACTGATCGGTCCCAGCCTCGGCAAGGAGCTGCGCCAAGGTGCCCTGATCGCGCTCGCGGTGGCCCTCGGCGCGCAGTTCGTCTACCTCGCGGCACGCTTCCGCTGGATGCTGGGCTCCGCCGCGGTCGTCGCGCTCCTCCACGACGTGGTCATCCTGATCGGGGTCTTCGCCTGGCTGGGCAAACCGGTCGACGGGGTCTTCCTCGCAGCCCTGCTCACCGTCATCGGCTACTCCGTCAACGACTCCGTCGTCCTCTTCGACCGCGTCAGGGAACTGACCCGGCGGGGCCCCGGGTCGCCGTTCGCCGGCACCGTGAACCAGGCGATCCTGCAGACCCTGCCCCGCACCGTGAACACCGGCATGGGCGCGGCGTTCACGCTCACCGCGCTCGCCGTGCCGGGCGGCTCCTCGCTCACCGACTTCGCCCTGGCCCTGCTCATCGGGCTCGCCGTCGGGACGTACTCCTCGGTGTTCACCGCGGCTCCCGTCGCGATCGGGCTGCACGAGCGCTTCCGTCCCGGAAAGCCGTCTCGGGAGGGCGGGCCGGTCACGAAGTGAGACGGTCCAGCGCGGCCAGGACCGGGGCCACGCCGTCCGTCCTCCCCGGCCAGGTCGCGCGCCAACTCCCGGGCGCCAATGCGGTGGTGAGGGTCGCCGCCGGGGCGCGGGGCGGGGCGGGGGCGAGGGTGTCGGCTGTCAGGCGCCGCAGGGGGACGGCCTCGGGGGCCGTCCCCAGGGCGACCAGGCCCGCCGACCAGAAGAAGCCCGTCGAACTGCACCGGCACCGGAAATCGTGGGACACCCGCGCGCAGGACGGCGGCGGTGGTGCCGGCTCCGGCGTGGTGGACCACGGCGGCGGTGCGGGGCCCTTGTCACCGCGGGCCCGTCATGTCCCAGCCGGACGGCCGCGGCCGAGGCCCTGCGCCGCACATCCGGATCCGCGTCGCCCATCAGCAGCGGCAGCACGTCCCTGCCCGCCTCCGGGATGCCGAGCCGGCCCAGGGCCAGGGCGGCGGCCGCGCGTACGCCGGGGGCTGGGTCGCCGGCCGCATCGACGCGCACACCGGTGTGCTCGGCCCTGCCGATCCTCCCCAGCCCCTTCAACGCCGCAGCGCGCCGCTCCGGCTCCGAGCGCGCCGACTCCCGCAGGAAGAAGGCGATCTGATGGTCCGCCCCCATGGCCACCCCCGAAGAGGTAGACCGTCGAGGCGAGGGAAGGTTGACCGGAGCCTGTGTCCATCGGCTGCGGAATCAATCGGTGGACGGCGCGGGCTTCGTGTCGGCCGGTCGCCCGGTGCCGGAACGACCCGGAGCCGGGGCCTCCACCACGCTGTGATGGTGGAGGGCCCGGCTCCCGGGTGGCGTGGTGGATCAGGACGACTGGGCGCTCTGGTACAGGTTCTGCGCGTCCGTGCCGAAGTACGGGCCGTACATGGCGTTCGGCAGGAAGTTGTACTTGAAGCTGTTCACCGAGGACTGCAGGCCGGTCCCCGTGGCCTCGCTGAACTGGGTGAACCAGGGGCCTCCGCTGGAGCCGCCGGTCATGTTGCAGGTCAGACCGTGGTCCTTGGACAGCAGGAAGTCGCGGGTGGTGGTGCCGCTGCAGTAGATGAACTTCTCACCGTCGTAGGGTGCGGCGGCCGGGAAGCCGAAGGAGTACATCGCCTTGTTGTAGCCGGTGTTGAAGGCCAGACCCTGGCCACCGACGACGTCGGTCAGCTTCTGCCCGTCCAGCGGGGCGACCACGGCCGCGCCGATGTCGTAGTTGATGTCCTCACTGGCCGTCCACTGCGGCGTGGACAGGGTCTTGGCCGCGGTCCAGGTGCCGTACGGGCGCTGTCCGTCGTGGTAGCCGGGCACGAAGACCCAGTTGGTGTGCCAGGCGCCCTCCAGCTTCACGCAGTGGCCCGCGGTGATCACCGTGCTCTTGTTGGCGCTGGTGACGGCGTTGCCGGAGCAGGACGCGGTGCGGCCCTGGTAGCTGAAGAAGACCCGTCCCGCGGTCTTGGCGACCGCTCCCCCGCCGGACCAGGGTCCGCCGCCGTGCGGGAAGGCCAAAGGGCCCGTGGCGGAGGTCGGCGCGCTGGGGGCCACGACCGTCGCCTTGCCCTTGCGAGGCGCCGGTGTCCGTACGTCGGAGCGGTCGACGGTCAGGAGGTCGAGCGGGGTGGCCTCGCGCATCCGCTGCGGGGTCCAGAAGGCCAGGGCGCGTTCCTGCACCGAGGTGGTCATCACGCCGGGGTCCGGTTCGGCACTCGCCGGGGCGGCGGTGACGCCGGTCGCCAGGAGCGCGGCGACGCCGGCGAGCGCGCCGAGGACGGACCGGCGGACGCGGGTGGTGCCACCGGTGGAGCGAGCGCTGCGGGATTTGCCCATCACGCGGTCTCCTTCTGCTGTGGGGGCCGGGTGGCGGGAAGCCCGTCCACCCGGTCAGGCAGGGGTGTCACTGCGGACAGTCAGTGGGCAGCGTGCCACCGGAAGACCGAGATGGACAGGTGCATGTCATGACGTTGGCCGAAAGTGCACGCCTCCTCCGCGAGGGGCGCGTCGTGCGGGTACAGAAGAACCCGGCCTCACGGCGGAGGCCGGGTTCGAGATGCGCCTGGTGTCAGAGGATGGGGCCGGGGCCGCTCGGGCCGTCGCCCGGCTGGACGCGGCCGCGCCATGCGCCGGATTCGACTCCGCGCTCCTCGATGTACTGCTTGAAGCGCTTCATGTCACCCTTCACCCGGCGGTCGATCGTGCCCAGCATCTCGCCGGCCTTCTCCATGGCTCCGCTGGGCTCGACATCCATCACGAGCTCCACCCTGGTGTGCGTGTCGTCCAGGCGCTCGAAGCGGACGGAACCCCGCTGGTGGGTGTCTCCGCTGGTCGAGCGCCAGGTGACCCGCTCGTCGGCCAGCTGGTCGACGATCTCGGTGTCGAACTCTCGCCGTACCCCGCCGATCTTGGTGGTCCAGTGGTTGTGGCGGTCGTCCAGTTGCCTGACCTCCTCGACGCCCTCCATGAAGTTCGGGAACTCCTCGAACTGCGTCCACTGGTTGTAGGCGGCGTGGACGGGGACGTCGACTTCCACGGTTTCCTTGATGGTGCTCATCTGAATGCCTCCGTATTCACTGATCGACTGCAGGAGGCCCATCGGCCCACACAGGTCCGGGCCCGCGGAGGCCGGGTACCCGGGAAGCCCCGGTTGCCACATCGGATGCGATCAGACGGTGGTCGTCGCCGTTTCGAAGCGGAAGCCGTGGCCGATCCCGGGGGCCAGTGCGTGGTAGTGGCGGAAGTTGTAGATGAGCGGGCTCCAGCCGGCGGGGTCGATGTGCTGGGTGCCGGGCACGACGATGTGCTCGGCGGCGTGAACGCGCAGGACCTCGCACTCGACGGTGACGAAGAGGCCCGCGCCGCCCGGGGTCAGC
>NZ_JBEXSH010000760.1:0-4540 GCF_040613555.1 Streptomyces sp. NPDC006265 | reverse complement strand
TGCCTCCGGTCTCGAAGGGAGGCGGGCCGCCGCGTGCTGGTCGTCGAGGACACCTCCACCCCCGGCGGCTCCCCGCTCCCCGGAGATCCGGGACTGCTGACTCTGCGCGCCGTGGAGGCGCTGGCGAACGCGGACGTCCTCGTCGCCGAGCACGAAGTGCTCGACGTCGTACGTCAGCACGCCAGGCAGGGCGTCTCCGAAGTGCACACGGATTCGGACCCTTCCCAGGATCCGGCGCCGGGCACAGGAGCGCCCCAGCTAACGGTAGTTGACGGCACGTCAACCACCGTCGCCGCCCCCGCGGTGCGGGATGCCGCACATCTTGTCATGGAGGCCGCACGGGGCGGCAGGCGGGTCGTGCGTGCGGTGTCCGGGGACCCGGGCCTCGACACGTACGCCGCCGAGGAGATGCTGGCGTGCGCCGCCGCCGGGGTGCCCTTCGAGGTCGTCCCCGGCATCGCGAGCGCCGTCGGCGTGCCCGCGTACGCCGGTGTGCCGCTGCGGGACGCGCAGGGCGCGGACGTGCGGTTCGTGGACGCGCGGACGGCGTCGGACCGGTGCTGGACGGAGGTCGGGGCGTCGGACGGCACGGTCGTCGTGTCCACGACGCTGGACTCCGTCGCGGCGGCGGCCGGCGAGCTCGTCTCCGCCGGGCGCAAGCCGGACACCCCGATGACCGTCACCGTCGCCGGCACCACCACCCGGCAGCGCACCTGGTCCGCCACGCTCGGCACGATCGCGCAGACGCTGAAGCAGCTCAAGGTGCTGCCCTCGCCCGAGGGCGGCCGGCCGGTGATAGCCGTGGTCGGTGAGCGTTCCGCCGCCGCCCAGCGCGACCAGCTCGCGTGGTTCGAGTCCAAGCCGCTGTTCGGCTGGAAGGTGCTCGTGCCGCGGACCAAGGAGCAGGCGGCGTCGCTCTCCGACCAGCTGCGGTCGTACGGGGCCGTGCCGCACGAGGTGCCGACGATCGCCGTCGAGCCGCCGCGCACGCCCCAGCAGATGGAGCGCGCGGTCAAGGGGCTCGTCACGGGCCGCTACGAGTGGATCGCCTTCACCTCGGTGAACGCGGTCAAGGCCGTGCGGGAGAAGTTCGAGGAGTACGGGCTCGACGCGCGTGCCTTCGCGGGCATCAAGGTCGCGGCCGTCGGCGAGCAGACGGCGAAGGCGCTGATCGCGTTCGGCGTGAAGCCGGACCTGGTGCCGAGCGGTGAGCAGTCGGCCGCCGGTCTGCTGGAGGACTGGCCGCCCTACGACCCGGTCTTCGACCCGATCGACAGAGTGTTCCTGCCGCGTGCCGACATCGCCACGGAGACGCTGGTCGCCGGGCTGATCGAGCTCGGCTGGGAGGTCGACGACGTCACGGCCTACCGGACCGTGCGGGCCTCGCCGCCGCCGGCGGAGACCCGTGAGGCGATCAAGGGCGGTGGCTTCGACGCCGTTCTCTTCACCTCGTCGTCCACCGTGCGGAACCTGGTCGGCATCGCCGGCAAGCCGCACAACGTCACGGTGATCGCCTGTATCGGTCCGGCCACGGCGAAGACCGCCGAGGAGCACGGGCTGAGGGTGGACGTCATGGCTCCCGAGCCGTCCGTCCACAAGCTGGCCGAAGCCCTGGCCGACTTCGGCGCGAAGCGGAGGGCTGCCGCCGTGGAGGCCGGGGATCCGGTGACGCGGCCGAGCGAGCGGCGGCCGGGGGCGCGGCGGAGGCGTTCGACGACGTGAACCCGACGAGCGGGGTGGGCCGCGATCAGCGAGTCCGCCCCGTTCGGTCGAGGTCACCGCAGACTGTCGAACAGTGCGTCTTCGCAAAGGCGTTGCTGTCCCCAGGCGTTCTGGCCGCCGAGCTCGTCGAGGGACCTTCAGGTCGCGCCGGAGGAGTTCGCCGCGATCGCGGAGACGTTGCGGCAGGCGCGAGGCGAGGGCTCGGCGAAGGAGGCGGCTCCGGTCGTCGACTGACGTGCAGATGTGGCCCGCGCCCCTGGGTTCGGGTGCGGGCCGCGTCCGTTCACTCCGTCAGCGCCCAGAGGCATACGGCAGGAAGGTCGCCCAGGCGGTGGGAGTAAGGCCGAGACGGGAACCGTCCGGGGTCTTGGAGTCGCGCACGTACACGGTTGCCAAGG
Source organism: Streptomyces sp. NPDC006265 (assembly GCF_040613555.1). NCBI lineage: Bacteria > Bacillati > Actinomycetota > Actinomycetes > Kitasatosporales > Streptomycetaceae > Streptomyces > Streptomyces sp. NPDC006265. The sequence continues at coordinate 2,420 of NZ_JBEXSH010000760.1, read as the reverse complement.
TGGTGGCGACCTCGACGCACGAAGGACCGTCGTCCGAGCTGTAGCTGCTCTTTATCCACTCCAGCTTGCCGTCGGCTCCGTCAGAGGGCTTGAAGGTCATGACTCTCCCAGCACTTTTTCGATGAAGGCCAGCGACTCTCGTGGTGGGAGAGCCTGCGCCCGGATGATCCCATAGCGCATGTCGAGGACCGTGGTCTCTTTCGGATCGGTGATCACGCGGTTGGTGAGCTGGACTTCGTTCAGGCCCACGGCTGCTCCGTCCTTGAGCTTGAGGAGTCGGAAAGGGCCACCGAGGCCTGAGTTCTCCTCCCGGCTCAGCGGCAGCACCTGTAGGTCGACGTTCCGAAGGCGGGCCACTTCCGACAGCCGTTCGAGCTGGTTGCGCATCACCATCTTGCCCCCGATCAGGCGGTGCAGCGTCGCTTCGCACAGCACAAAGCTGAAAAGAGGGCGAGCTGTCGGGGAGTTGAAGATCTCCTGACGATCCAGCCGAGCAGCTACCCGCTGCTCCAACTCCTCTTCCGCGAACTGCGGCCGCCGAGAGCTGAACACCGCTCGCGCGTATGCCTCGGTCTGCAACAGCCCATCGATGACGCAGTTGTTGTAAGAGCAGATTTCGACGGCTTCCGCCTCCAGGCGCTTCACGTCTCGCACCTTCTTCGGGTATCGGGCTTCCGCCAGGTCCCCCTTCATCGCCGCGATCCTGCCGCCCGCCCGCAGCGCCTCGTCCGCCGCGTCCAGGTACTCCGGCCGCGGAATCCGCCGCCCCCGCTCCACGGACGAGACCAGCTCCTCCCCGTACCCGATCGCCGCTCCGAACTCCGCCTGCGTGAGGCCGGCCGCCTCCCGCCACAGCTTCAACTGCCGTACCACCGTCCGCATCACGGCCCCGGCCTCGTCGTCCAGCCCCGCTTCCCACTCGCTCATGCGCGCCGCCCTCCCGTCGCGTGCCCATCCCCGAAGCAACTTCGCCCGCCCGCGCCCGGTCATCCCGGGCAGCCCGGACAGAAACCGGACACCTCACGGACAGCCGTCGGCCGCACGGGCCATCCCTCTTCACAGCGTAAGCACGCGTGAACACTCTGAGTGACGTGAATCAGGAAATCACCGCACCGCGGACCCAGCTCCGCCAGTTCACCGTGCCGCTCCCCGCCACCCGCCGGGGCGCGCGTCTCGCCCGTCTGCTCGCCACCGAGCAACTGCGCTCCTGGGAACTGCCCTTCGACCCGGCCCGGTTGATCGTCGCCGAGCTCGCCTCGAACGCCGCCGTGCACGGCCGTGTTCCCGGGCGGAGTTTCCGGCTCGGCCTCATCGTCACAGCGCCTGCCACTCTTCGTATCGAGGTCACCGATGCCCGGGGCGAGCAACTGCCCTCGCGGGCACGGGTGACCGCGGGGGCGGAGCCTACCGGGTCCGGCCTAGGTCTGGTCCTGGTCGAGGCGCTGGCCGACCGCTGGGGTGTGCGAACGGGCCCGGTGCCGTGCAAGACCGTGTGGGCCGAGCTCGATCTCGGTACGCCCGGGTGACGTGCCGCCGATGTGCCCGTACCGGCGCCCGGAAGCACGTGGGCCGGTGCGGTGCGGGCCGGGGCGGCGGGCGGTAAAAGACCAAAGAACCCAGGGAAAAGACCCTCCCAACCAGCCAAACCCGCCTACGTCACCCGGGCGGGTGAAACCGGTGGGTGCGAGTGGCGCGGTGGCCGCTGGGGCGTGCAGTCTCGCCCCAGGCACCATCACAACCCCACACATGCATCGGCCCCCGCCGGGACGGCAATCCCAGTGCGAGGGCCTGACCAACGAGGAAGTCGAGACCTTCCCCATGGCTGAGAAGAAACCTAACGCTGCCGTGCGCCCGGATCAGGATGTTCGGCGGACGACCACCCACTCCGGTGTCACCCACGTACGGGCGTACCAATCCGACCGGTACACGATCGTCGGCAACCACCTCGCCCAGCACCGAGAGCTGTCGCTGACCGCCATCGGGCTGGCCACCCACATCCTGTCGCTGCCGGAGGGCGCCCCGGTCGACATCCGCAGCCTCGCCGAGCGCTTCCCGGAAGGGCGGGACCGGGTCGCCTTCGCCCTACGGGAGCTGGAGGCGCGCGGCTATCTGGAGCGGGTCCGGGAGCGCACGGAAGCGGGCCGCCTGTACACGCGGACGTACGCCCACCACGCCCCCGCCGCCCATGTCGCCGCCCGTACCTCCGACGGTCCCGTGGTCGGTCCGCAGACCGGGGAGACGTCCCAGGGAGGCGACCAGGCCCCCGGCCCGCCGGACGCGCCCTCGCTCGGCGCTGGACCGCCCGCCCCTCAAGCGTCACCCACCCCGCCGGAGACGCGCGGCTCCGAGCACCCCCCGCGGCCGGCACCACGACAAGGCCGTCACCCTGCTTGCCGGTCTACGGCGCACCGACGACCGCC
>NZ_JBEXSH010000759.1:0-4540 GCF_040613555.1 Streptomyces sp. NPDC006265 | reverse complement strand
TCGCTCGAGCGGGGGGACCCCCACGCCGCACGGTGCGAAGGGACAGGTGGCTCCGCCACATGACCCTCCGCACCGCACGCCGATCGCACGCACCGCACGCCGCTCCTTCTCCTGCGGAGATCCATCAGAAACCTCCTAGAGCAGACCGGCCGCCGTGAGGTACTTCCCGACCTGCTCCACCTCGTCCGGCGACAGCGGGATCTGCGGCTCCGCCGTCGTCGGGGAGTCGATCACGCCACGCAGGTGCAGCGCGGTCTTGAAGGCGCCGATCGCCGAGGAGTTCGGGCCCATCCGGGCCGGGTCGCCGACGGTCACCATGCCGAACAGGGCGCACAGTCGCTCCTGTTCGGCCCGGGCGGCCTCCCAGTCCCCGGCCCGGCACAGGCCGTCCAGGCGGACATAGCCGTGCGGGTCGACGTTGCCGAGGCCCGGCACCGTGCCGTCCGCGCCGATCGCGAGGGCCGCGTCGACGATCAGTTCGGAGCCGGTCAGCACGCTGAAACCGGTGATGCCACGGCGTTCCCGGACGCCGGTCACGACCTGGCGGAAGGCGGCCAGGTCGCCGCTGGAGTCCTTGAGCCCGGCCACCACACCGTCCGCGGCCAACTCCAGCACCACGTCGGCCGGCAGCTTCGTGTGGACGGCGACGGGAAGGTCGTAGGCGATCACCGGGACCGGGCTCGCGGCGGCGACCGCACGGTAGTGGCGGGCGATCTCCGCGGGGTGGGTGCGGGCGTAGAACGGGGCGGTGACGACGACCGCGTCCGCGCCCGCCGCCGTCACCGACTCGACGTGGTCCAGGACCCGGGGCGTCGTCATGTCGATCGCCCCGGCCAGCACCGGGAGCCGCCCTCCCACATGGCCCGTGACCGACTCGACGACCAGCCTGCGCTGCCGGTCCGGCAGATACGCGGCCTCCGAGGTCGAGCCGAGCACGAACAGTCCGTGCACCCCGCCGGCCACCAGATGGTCGACGAGCCTGACCAGCGAGGGGACGTCCACCTCGCCGTCCGGTGTCAGGGGCGTGCAGACGGGCGGGATGACACCGGTCAGCGGGGTGAGGGTCATGGGGCCTCCATCGGGTCGCGTCGGCGGACGAGCTCGCGGGTCGACTCGTCCTCCCGGACAGGATGGTGGCAGCGGAAGCGGTGCGCGGGCGCCGACGCGGCGGAGAAGCCCGGCATCTCGTCCGCGCACGCCCCGTCCGCCTTCCAGCAGCGGGTGCGGAACGGGCAGCCGCTCGGCGGGCGGGTCGCCGACGGCAGCGGACCGGTCAGCGGGATCGGGCCGATCGGGTCGAGCAGGCCCGGCTGGCGGAGAACAGGGCGCGGGTGTACGGGTGCCGGGCCCGGTCGGTGACCAGGGCGGCCGGGGTCTCCTCCACGATCCGGCCCAGATACATGGTGATCACACGGTCGCTCATCCGCCGTACCGTCTGAATGTCGTGCGAGACGAACACCAGGGCCAGGCCCAGGTGTTCCTTCAGGTCCAGTAGCAGATTGAGGATCTGGGCGCGGACGGACACGTCCAGGGCGCTCGTCGGCTCGTCGGCCACGACGAGGTCCGGTCCAGCGCCAGCGCCCGGGCGATCGCGACGCGCTGGCGCTGCCCGCCCGACAGCTGGGCCGGCACGGCCCCGGCGAGGGCCCGCGGGAGGCCGACGAGGGACATCAACGCGCGGACTCTCTCGTCCCGTCCGCTCCTCGTGCCCCGGTCGTGCACGTCCAGCGGGTCGCGCAGGATGTGCCGGACGGTCAGGCGGCGGTTCAGGGCCGTCGACGGGTCCTGGAAGATCATGCCGATGCCGGCGCCGACGGCCCGGCGGCGTTCGGAGGCCGGCATCGTCCACAGGTCCCGGTCGGCGGCCCAGCGGGTGTACCGCATCCAGAGGTTCTCGGGGCCGTGGTTGTAGTGCATGATCAGGTCGGCGTCGAGGCCGAACTGGTTGGGGTTCGAGGCGGCGGCGACGACCTGGTAGTCCTGCTTCTGGTCCATCTTCGTGAACACGGCCGTGGTCTCCTGCGGTGACAGGGTCGTCTTCACCCCGATCGCGTCCCAGGACGCCTTGACGGTCGGCAGGCAGTCGACGATCCAGCTGACGTTCACGGCCAGGATCTCGATGCTCAGCCTCTTGACCCCGGCCTCCCTCAGCAGTGCCTTCGCCTTGTCCGGGTCGTGGTCGTAGACCGTCTTCGCCCGGCGGTAGGGCGGGTTGGCCTCGTCGAGGAAGGAACTGGACGGCTTGCCGCGGCCCTTGAGGGCGACCTCCACCATCTTCTCGGTGTCGATGGCGTAGTGCAGGGCCTGGCGCACCCGCACGTCGTCGAACGGTTTGTGCCCGGTGTTGAACATCAGGAACAGGTTGTTCATCCCGGCCCCGCCGGCCACCGTCATCCCGCCGCTCTCCAACTGGCCGATGTTGGCGTACGGGATGTTGTCCGCGATCTGCGCGCCGGCACTGGAACCCGAGATCTTCGCGACGCGCGGGGCCGCGTCCACGATCGTCAGCCAGTTCATCGTCCGGAAGGCGGGCTTGCGCGGTCCGTTGTAGCCGTCGAACGCCTCGAAGGTGGTGTTGGACTTCGGGTGGTGCGCGGTCTGCCGGTACGGCCCCGAGCCGATCGCCTTGCCCTTGATGGCGTCGTCCCAGGCGCCCGGCCGGGAGAACACGTGCTGCGGCATGATCTTCGCGAGGGTCAGCCGCGAAAGCCCGTCGGGGAACGGGAACTTCAGCACCAGCTCCACGTTCCGCGCGTCGATCTTCCGGACCTCCTTAAGCCAGCTCGCGAAGAAGCCCTTGGCGAGGGTCTGGGTGTCCGGGTCGAGGATCCGCTGGAAGACGAACACCACGTCGTCGGCGGTGACGGGCTTGCCGTCGTGAAACGTCGCCCCCGAACGCAGCGTGAACGTCCACGACGTGCCGTCCGGGTCCTTCGGCACCTCCGTCGCCAGGGCCGCGTACGGCTCACGGGAGATCGGGTCCGTGTCCAGCAGGCCCTCGTAGATGTGGTTGTTGGCGGCCATGCAGAACGCGGACGCCGTCTGGGTGGGGTCCCAGCTGCCGTCGTTGCCGTAGCCGATCACCGCGGTGAGGGTCCGGTCCTGACCATGGCTCGAACCGGTGTCGTTGGTGGACTCCGGGCCCGGACGAACAGGCCGACAGCGAGGCGGAGACGGCGCCGGCCGCGCCCAGGGCGCCGGTGTACTTCAGGAACGACCGGCGGTGCAGCGCCGGCACGTCGGCGGTCTCGTCGCGCACGGGTCCTCCAGCGAGGTCTGGGGGGAAGGGACTGGCAGAGGAGATACGACGTCCTACGTCCTGCGGCGCAGTGGGCCGCATGGCAGAGACCAAGGGGTGCAGGCAGGTGAAGGGATCAGCCGGGCGCAGTTCCTGGCCGGGGCCGCGGCGGTGGGAGCCGCCGGGGTGGCGGGACCGGCCGGGCAGGCCCGGGCGGCGCAGGCACGGCGTGGACGGGGGACTGCGTCGGCGGGGCGTCGTCTACACGGTCGGGGCGGGGGAGACTTCGGGGACCGCGTGGAGTGCCGCCCGGATGCGGCACGACATCCGGGCCATCCGGGACGACCTGCACGCCCGACACCGTCGACGTCACGGGAGACGGCGTCGAACGCCTCACGAAGACCGCCGCCGAGGCGGCAGAGCGCGGGCTGCACGTCTGGCTGCAGCCGACCCACGGGGACGCCCCGCAGCGGGACATCCTGGAGCACATCGCCGAGACCGGCCGGTTCGCGGAGCGGCTGCGGAGGCAGGGCACGAGTGTCGACTTCAGCGTCGGCTGCGAGTTCTGGCTCTTCGTCCCCGGCATCCTGCCGGGCGAGACGGTGCTGGAGCGCATCGAGAACCTCCAGAACGGCACGGTCGACTGGCCGGGCATGCAGCGGCGCCTCTCCGAGTTCACGGTTCGGGCGGCCGAGGTCGGCCGGTCCGTCTTCCGGGGGAACCTCAGCTATGCGGCGGCCCAGAGCATCGACGCCCCGGACTGGAACCTCTTCGACATCGTCGGCATCGACTACTACGCGCACTTCGACAACCCCTCCGACCACGTTCGCGAACTGCGGCCGTACCTGAAGTGGGGCAAACCACTCGCCATCACCGAGTTCGGTACATGCGCGTACGTCGGTGCGCCCGAGACCGGCGGCATGGGCTGGGACATCGTCGACTACGACAAGGAGCCGCCGGAGATCAAGGGGAACCCCGTCCGCAGCGAGCGAGTCCAGGCCGACTACGTGGGCGGGTTGCTGGACGTCTTCGAGTCGATGGGTCTGTACGCGGCGATGGCCTTCGAGTTCATCAGCGCGGACGCCCCGCACCGCCCGGACGAGCCCCGCCGTGACCTCGACATGGCGTCGTACGCCCTCACCTAGGTGATCAGGGACCGGCCGGACGGCCCCGCCTCCGGCTGGCACTGGGAGCCGAAGGAGGCGTTCCGCGCCTTGGCGCGCAGATACGCCAGGGCGTGCGGGGCCGGTCAGCGGCAGTAGGTGTCCTTGCGGGGCCGTTCCCCGGTGGCCAAGAAGCGGG
>NZ_JBEXSH010000758.1:0-4542 GCF_040613555.1 Streptomyces sp. NPDC006265 | reverse complement strand
ACCATCGCGGTGATCCAGACCCGCGCCGAGCCAACCGGTGTCGAGATCGTCGTCGCCGACCTCAGTGAGGGCGCCGGTCCCGGTCCCCTCCCGCACGGTGACGGGCAGCGGGGGCGTGCCGAGCCCCTCGGTCCGGACGAGGGCCAGGTCCAGCGCGGGCAGCGGGGTGACCGCGTCGGCGGACACCACCCGGCGGCGGTCCCCGGCGCCGTGCAGGACGAGCCGGGGCAGGCCGTCGACGGCCTCGTGGCTGGTGATCAGCGTGCCGTGGTGGTCGGCCAGGAAGCCGGCGCCGCGGGGGCGGCCGGCCGGGTCGTGGATACGGACGAGGGCGTCCCCGGGGACCGCGTCGTCCTCATGTCCTGCTGTTCCGGGGAGGTCCGGGGAGCCTTGTGGGCTGTCGTCCGTCTCCCGGGACCGGTTCCGCGACGCCATCGTCGAGCCTCCCCGCCGTACACCCGTGCCCTTGCGTTCGACGGTAGGGGCGGGATGATCAGCGGGACAGGTCGCTCTGCGAAAGCGCCCCCTTCCGCTCCCCCGGTTCACTCCGAGCGCCCGCACGGACGGGTGAAGGAACGGGGGCGGCTGGATACACCCTAGGGGTGGGGGAACCGAGGGGGGACCGTGGAGCGGCGGCAGTGGAGGTACCCCCTGGCCGCCGCTCCACGGACGGGGCCCCGGCCCCCCGGGCCCTCCGTCAGGCGAAGACGGCCAGGCTCTTGGCCTTGCCCCGCTGCTCCTCGACGAGCGCGAGGAAGCGGCCCTCCGGGTCGAAGACGGCGACGGGGCCGGCGCCCGCGTACGTCTCGGGCATCTCCAGCCGTACGCCGTTGGTGAGCAGCTTGGCCCGCCGGGCGTCGACGTCCCAGCGGGGGAACGCGGCCGTGGCGGCCTCGGCGATGGGCATCACGGTCAGCTCCTGCTGGAGCTGGTCGAGCGTGCGGGCCGCGTCCAGCTTGTAGGGGCCGACGCGGGTGCGGCGCAGGGCGGTGAGGTGACCACCGACGCCCAGGTCGGCGCCCAGGTCACGGGCCAGGGCCCGGATGTAGGTGCCGGAGGAGCAGACGACCGAGACGACCAGGTCGAGCACGGCCGTGCCGTCGTCGGCGACGGCGTCCCGGACGTCGTGCACGCCGAAGGACGAGACCGTGACGGGCCGGGCCGGGATCTCGAACTCCTCGCCCTCGCGCGCCCGCTTGTAGGACCGCACGCCGTTGATCTTGATGGCGCTGACCTTGGACGGCACCTGCATGATGTCGCCGGTCAGCTCGGCGATGCCGGCGTCGATCGCGTCTCGGGTGGTCTTGGAGGCGTCCGTGGCGGAGGTGATCTCCCCCTCGGCGTCGTCCGTGAGGGTGTTCTGCCCGAGCCGGATGGTGCCGAGGTACTCCTTCTCGGTCAGCGCGAGGTGGCCGAGGAGCTTGGTGGCCTTCTCGACGCCGAGGACGAGGACGCCCGTCGCCATCGGGTCGAGGGTGCCCGCGTGTCCGACGCGTCGCGTTCTGGCGATGCCGCGCATCTTGGCGACGACGTCGTGCGAAGTGAAGCCCGACGGCTTGTCGACGATGACAAGGCCGTCGGGCGTGGTGTGCTTCTCGGTCATTCGGCGCTGTCGTCCGTCTCGTCGTCCTCTTCGGGCTTGCGGTACGGGTCGGCCCCGCCTGCGTACTTGGCGCCCGCGGACGCCTCGCGCACCTTCTCGTCGGACTGGCGCGCCTTGTCGAGGAGGTCCTCGATGGTGCGGGCGTTGTCCGGGAGGGCGTCCATGACGAAGGCCAGGGTCGGCGTGAACTTCACACCGGCGGCGCGGCCCACCTCGGAGCGCAGGATGCCCTTGGCGCTCTCCAGGCCGGCGGCGGCCGCCGCGCGCTCCTCGTCGTCCCCGTACACCGTGTAGAAGACGGTCGCCTCCCTGAGGTCACCCGTGACCCGGGTGTCCGTGATGGTGACGTGCGAGCCGAGCCGCGGGTCCTTGATCCCGCGCTGCAGCTTCTGGGCCACCACCTCTCGGATGAGGTCCGCCAGCCTCTTAGCCCGCGCGTTGTCGGCCACTGGTCCGTCTCCTTAAGTGCTTACTTGTTGCTTCAGTCTTCGTCGCTGTGGAGCCTGCGTCGAACCGAGAGCAGTTCGATTTCGGGCCGCCCGGCGACGAGCCGCTCACAGCGGTCCAGTACGTCGGTGAGGTGTCCCGTCTCCCCCGAGACCATCGCGAGCCCGATCTCGGCCCTGCGGTGGAGGTCCTGGTTCCCCGTCTCGGCCGCACTCACCCCGTACTTGCGCTGGAGTTCGGCCACGATCGGACGGACGAGAGAGCGTTTCTCCTTGAGCGAGTGGACGTCGCCGAGGAGCAGATCGAAGGACAGAGTCCCCACATACATGTGTGTATCCGGATGTCCCGCCGGTTCGGGGTACGGGCGCCACGCTTCGACGCAGATACGGGAACCGTACACGCAACGGCCGGGGCCGATCGACGGAATATGTCCCGTCGATCGGCCCCGATCGTGACTCGGATCAGACGCGCGGCTTCTCGCGCATCTCGTACGTCGCGATGACGTCGTCGACCTTGATGTCGTTGAAGTTGCCGAGGTTGATACCGCCCTCGAACCCTTCGCGGATCTCGGTGACGTCGTCCTTGAAGCGACGCAGACCCTCGATGTTGAGGCTCTCCGCGACCACCTTGCCGTCGCGGATGAGGCGCGCCTTGGTGTTGCGCTTGACCTCGCCGGAGCGGATGAGAACACCCGCGATGTTGCCCAGCTTGGACGACTTGAAGACCTCGCGGATCTCCGCCGTACCGAGCTCGACCTCTTCGTACTCCGGCTTGAGCATGCCCTTGAGGGCCGCCTCGATCTCCTCGATCGCCTGGTAGATGACCGAGTAGTACCGGACGTCGACACCCTCGCGCTCGGCCATCTGCTGCGCACGCCCGGCGGCGCGCACGTTGAAGCCGATGACGATGGCGTCGGAGCCCATGGCCAGGTCGATGTCGGACTCCGTGACCGCACCGACACCACGGTGCAGGACGCGGATGTCGACCTCTTCGCCGACGTCCAGCTGCAGCAGCGAGGACTCGAGCGCCTCGACGGATCCGGAAGCGTCACCCTTGATGATCAGGTTCAGCTGCTGGACCTCGCCGGCCTTCAGCACCTTGTCCAGGTCCTCGAGCGACACACGGCGCGTGCGCTTGGCGAACGCGGCGTTCCGCTCACGGGCGGCACGCTTCTCCGCGATCTGACGGGCCGTACGGTCCTCGTCGACCACGAGGAAGTTGTCACCCGCACCCGGGACGTTGGTCAGGCCCAGGACCTGAACCGGCGTCGACGGGCCGGCCTCGGCAACGCTGTTGCCGTTGTCGTCGTGCATCGCCCGGACTCGGCCGTACGCGTCGCCGACCACCATGGTGTCGCCGACCCGCAGGGTGCCGCGCTGGACGAGGACCGTCGACACGGCACCACGGCCGCGGTCGAGGCGGGACTCGATGGAGATGCCCTGCGCGTCCTGGTGCGGGTTGGCCCGCAGGTCGAGCGAGGCGTCTGCCGTGAGGACCACGGCCTCCAGCAGGGAGTCGATGTGCAGACCCTGCTTGGCGGAGATGTCGACGAACATGGTGTCGCCGCCGTACTCCTCGGCCACCAGGCCGTACTCGGTCAGCTGACCGCGCACCTTGGTCGGGTCGGCGCCCTCGACGTCGATCTTGTTGACCGCGACGACGATCGGGACCTCGGCCGCCTTGGCGTGGTTGAGCGCCTCGACGGTCTGCGGCATGACGCCGTCGTTGGCCGCGACGACCAGGATCGCGATGTCCGTCGACCGCGCACCACGGGCACGCATGGCGGTGAACGCCTCGTGACCCGGGGTGTCGATGAAGGTGATCTTGCGCTCTTCTTCGTTGACCTCGGTCGCGACCTGGTAGGCACCGATGTGCTGGGTGATGCCGCCGGCCTCGCCCGCGATGACGTTCGTCTTGCGGATGGCGTCGAGGAGCCGGGTCTTACCGTGGTCGACGTGACCCATGACGGTGACGACGGGCGGGCGGACCATCAGGTCCTCCTCGTCGCCCTCGTCCTCGCCGAACTCGATGTCGAAGGACTCGAGGAGCTCGCGGTCCTCCTCCTCCGGGCTGACGATCTGAACCGTGTAGTTCATCTCGCCGGCGAGGAGATGGAGCGTCTCGTCGGAGACGGACTGCGTGGCCGTGACCATCTCGCCGAGGTTCATCATGACCGCGACGAGCGACGCCGGGTTGGCGTTGATCTTCTCCGCGAAGTCGGTGAGCGAGGCACCGCGCGACAGGCGAACGGTCTCGCCGTTGCCGCGAGGCAGCATCACACCGCCGACCGACGGGGCCTGCATGGCCTCGTACTCCTGGCGCCTCTGCCGCTTCGACTTGCGGCCACGACGGGCCGGACCGCCGGGACGGCCGAAGGCACCCTGCGTGCCACCACGGCCGCCGGGACCGCCGGGACGACCACCGAAGCCGGGACGGCCACCGCCGCCGGGACCGCCGGGACGACCGGCGAAACCGCCACCGCCGCCACCGGG
>NZ_JBEXSH010000757.1:0-4545 GCF_040613555.1 Streptomyces sp. NPDC006265 | reverse complement strand
GTCCACACCAGGTTGGACTTGCCCGGGTGCGCCGGGTCCTTCACCACGGTCGCCGAGCAGACGGCCGATCCTTCGGGGGAGTCGAAGCGGAGTGCCCCGCTCGCTCCTCAAGAGCTGGTGGCGGGTGCCGGTGGGCGGGGCCCTGCCGATGGCGGAGGCCTACCGGCGCGACGAGACGCTGTGGCTGCCGGACGAGCGCGCCACCATGGTGCGCTTCCCGCACTTCACGGCCGGGCTGCCCTACTCCTTCGGCTCCGCCTACCAGCCCGTCCGGGCCGGCGGCGAGGCCGTGGGCGTCCTTGTCGTCCTGCGCTCGGCGGCGCGGCCACCGATGGAGGCGGAGGCGGCGGAGCTCGCGCTGCGCCCCGCCGAGCGGGCCATGGAGGAGCGCCTCCACCACCTCGCCACGGGCCGACCGGACCCGGACGCCGCCGCCTGTCCCGTCGAGTACGACGACGAACCGATCGGCGTCCGGCTGCCCACCTCCGCCGCCCGCGCGGTCCGGGTCGGGCTCATCGACTGGGACCTGGACAACGACCGCTGCACGGCGGACGACGAGGCCCTCGAACTGCTGGGCATCGACCGGGCGGCCTACGGAGGCACCATCACGGACGTAGCGGCCCGGGTCAGCCCCGACGACCTGCACGAACTGCGGGAGAGCCGGCACGACGCCCTGGCCGGCGGCCGGGTCAGGTCGCGGCACTTCCGGGTGCGGGACGAGTCCCGGGGCGAGGGGAGGACCGGATACCGGCCGGTCGAGTTGTGGGGCCACCTCGTGCACGGCGGCCCCGGCTCCGCGCGGATCCTGGTGGGCGCTCTCGTCGACGCGGGTGGCGGTCTCACCGCGGCCGAAGCGGCCGAGCGGCTGCCCGACGGCCTCTTCTCCCTGGACCAGGACGGCCGTCTGACGTACGCCAACCGCCGCTGCGAGGAACTGCTGGGCGCCGGCCGCGAGGACCTCTTCGGCCGCTACCCGTGGGAGGTGATCACCTGGCTCCGGGATCCCGCGTACGAGGACCGCTACCGGGCCGCGATGCTGTCACAGGAGCAGGTGTCCTTCCTCGTGCGGCATCCCGACGGGAACTGGCTGAGCTTCGTGCTGTACCCGGACGTGCACGGGCTGACCGGCCGGGTCTTCCCGACCGGGCCTCCCACCGGGGCCGAGCAGGGGCCGGAGGCAGATACCGCCACCGGTCCGAACCTCACGGCCGCCGCACCGCCGCCCGGGCCGGTCGCCGCCGCACGGGCCGGAGCGCTGTACCACGTGGTGCAGATGGCGAGCGTGCTCACCGAGGCGGTCACCGTGCAGGACGTCTGCCGAGCCGTGGCCGAGCAGCTGCTGCCCGCCTTCGGCGCCCGGGAACTCGCCCTGTACACCGTTCGCGACGGCCGGATGTACCTGCTGTGGGAGTCGGGATACCCGGAGGGCTTCCTCACCCCGTTCGAAGGCGTCACCCTCGACACGCAGCTGCCCGGCGTCCACGCGCTGACCACGCGGCTCCCCCTGTTCTTCGAATCGCCCGAGGACCTCTCCGTCGCCTATCCGGGCATCACCCTGGACCGCATGAACGCCTGGTCGTTCCTGCCGCTGATCGCCTCCGGCCACTCGGTCGGCTCCTGCATCCTCGGCTGGGACACCCCGCACCGGTTCACCCCCGACGAGCGCTCCGCCCTCACCGCGCTGAGCGGCCTGGCCGCCCAGGCGATGGAGCGGGCGCGGCTCTACGACTCGGAGTCCGCCGTCGCCCGCGGCCTCCAGGAAGGGCTGCTGCCGCACCGGCTGCCCGCCGTCGAGGGCCTGCGCACCACCGGCCGCTATCTGCCCGGTACGCAGGGCATGGCGATCGGCGGCGACTGGTACGACGTGATCACCACCGGGCGTGGCGTGGCCCTGGTCATCGGGGACGTCGAGGGACACAGCGTCGGGGCCGCCGCGGTGATGGGGCAGTTGCGCAGTGCGGTGCACGCCTTCGCCGCGAGCGAGCGTCCGCCGCAGGAGGTCATCACGCACACCAACCGGTTGCTGACCGAGCTGGAGTCGGACGTCTTCGCCACCTGCTGCTACATCGAACTCGACCCGGCCACCGGTCGGGCCCTCGCGGTGCGGGCCGGCCATCCCCCGCCGCTGCTGCGCCACCCCGACGGGCGGGCCGAGACGCTGGATCTCGTGGGCGGCGTCATGCTGGGCGTGCAGCCCGACTCGGTGTACCCCGTCACGGCGCTCACCCTGGCCCCCGGCAGCGTTCTCGCCCTGTACACCGACGGGTTGGTGGAACGGCCCGGCAGCGACATCGAGACGGGCATCGACGCGGTGCGGCGCCGGCTGTCCGAGACCTCGGCGGACTCGGTGGAGCATCTCGCCGACCGGTTGGTGGGGACGGCCCGTCAGGCCAGGGAGCGGCCGGACGACGTGGCGCTGCTGCTCACGGCGTACCGGTGATTGCGCTGCTCGGCGCAGGGCATGCTGCCCGGACCCCCGGCCGATCGGACGAACGGCCGTACGAAACGGCGCGGAGTACGGTGGGCGGGGACCGAAGAGCAAGGCGGTGGTGGCGGTGGAGTGGCAGCGGTACGCCGAGCAGATGGCGCTGCTCGCCCGGGATCTGGTCGCGCGGGATTCGGTTCAGGCGACGCTGGACGCGATCGCGGCGTCGGCGGTGAAGCTGATCGAGGGCTGTGACGCGGCGGGGATCCTGACGGTCTCGAAGGGCCGGGCCGTGACGCTGGCCGTGTGCGGCGACCTCGTCGCCGAGTCGGACCGGCTGCAGGGCGAGCTCGGCGAGGGGCCGTGCTTCGACGCCGCGCGCCGCGTGGACGGGGAGCGGCTGTTCCGGATCGCCGACATGACCCGGCCGCAGCCGTCCTGTCCGCGGTACAGCCGGGCGGCCCGCGACCTCGGGATCGGCAGCATGACCGGCGTTCTGCTCTACACCGACGAGCAGGACTTCGGCGCGCTGAACCTCTACTCGCGCCGCGCGGGGGCGTTCGGCAAGGACATCGAGGCCGCAGGGTGGCTGCTCGCCTCGCACGCCGCCGTCGCCCTGGCCACCGCCCGTACCGTCGACCAGCTCGAACACGCCCTGGACACCCGGCACGCCATCGGTGAGGCCATGGGGATCCTGATGGAACGCCACCGGATGAGCGAGGACGAGGCCTTCGGTGTGCTGCGGCGCATCTCGCAGGACCACAACCTCAAGCTGCGCGACGTGGCCCGGCGGGTCCGGGCCGCCCACCCCGATCAGGTCTGAGGGCCCGGTTCGGCCTCATGCCTGTGCCTCGCGCAGGCGGGAGGCGCGCAGGAGGATCACCGCGATGTCGTCGGTGTGCTGTCCGGTGGGTGTGGTGTGGCGGACGAGCCGGTCGATGAGGCGTTCCAGGTCGTGTCCGTCGGCGGTGTCCAGGTGCCCGGCGAGATCGGTCGTGGTGCGGGTGACGTCGCTGCCGGGTAGTTCGACGAGGCCGTCGGTGTAGAGGGCGAGGGTCGTGCCGGGGAGCAGGGGCACGGTGGTGACCGGGTAGTCGTCCCCGGCGTCGATGCCCAGCAGCGGGCCGGGCTCGACCTCGAGGACGGCGGCGTGGTGCCGGGCGTGGCGCAGCAGCGGTGGCACGTGTCCCGCGCTGGCGAAGGACGCCTGCCCCCGGCTCAGGTCGAGCTGGACGTAGAGGCAGGAGACGAGCAGTTCGGAGTCGAGGTCGGCCAGGAGCCGGTTGGTGCGGGCGAGGACCTGGCCGGGTGCGGCGCCGGCGGTGGCGTGGGCGTGGATGGCGGTGCGGACCTGCCCCATGAGGGCGGCGGCGGCGACGCTGTGGCCTTCCACGTCGCCGATGACGGCGGCCGCGGTCGTGTCGTTCAGGCGAAGGACGTCGAAGAAGTCTCCGCCGACCTCGGTGCCGTGGCCGGCGGGCAGATAGCGGGCGGCGACGTCGAGGCCGGGCAGCCGCGGCAGGGCCCGGGGCAACAGGGCGCGCTGCAGTTCGTGCACGAGCCGGTGTTTGGTGTCGTAGAGCCGGGCGCGGTCCAGGGCCTGGGCGATCAGGCCGGACAACGAGGTGAGGACGGCGCGTTCGTCGGCGGTGAAGGTGTGCGGCCGGGCGTAGGACAGGATGCAGCAGCCGACCGGGCGGCCGGAGATGATCAGGGGGAGGAACGCCCAGGCCTGCTTGCCGCTGATCTGGGGTGCTTCGGGGTAGCCGGCGGCCAGTTCGGCGGGGTCGGCGAAGAAGGCGGGGGTGCCGCTGGCGAGGACCTGGCCGGCGGGGGTGAGGTCGGTGTCCAGGGACAGGGCGTCGAGCCGCTCCATGACGTCGGCCGGGTAGCCGTGGTAGCCGGTGATCGTCAGCCGTCCGGCGTCGACTCCGGACAGCACGAGGCCCTGGGCTCCGAAGGCGGGCAGGATCTGGTGGGTGATCAGTGCGACGAGGTCGCGCACGGTCACGGCCTCGGTGAGCGCGCAAGGCAGTTGTGAGCGAGCTGAGGCTTTGGGGAGACCGATGGCTCACCTGCGGCGCACAATGAACACTTTTTGTTCACACTTCCCTTGACCC